>NZ_JBSGTR010000079.1:0-21437 GCF_053607505.1 Rhodococcus sp. NPDC055112 | reverse complement strand
GACTACGTCAACGCCTTCTGGAACATCGTCAACTGGAACGACGTCGCAGCCCGCTTCGACCGCGCCCGCACCCAGACCGCAGGCCTCATCGTCTAGGCGACTGCGCGCGAGTGTGCAGCTACCGGGCCAAATGTCGAGTGGCGGCGGCCATATCTGCACACTCGCCAGGGGTCGGATCCGCTACCGCCAGGTAACCTCTACAACGATGTCCACGACAGCTGAAGAGTCCCCGGCCGCCGCCGTGCAGCCGCAGCCTCTGACCACCCAGACCCGCACCCTGACCGGCTGGGGGCGCACCGCGCCCACCACCGCCGAGGTGCTGTCCACGCCCGACGTCGAGGTGATCGCCAGCGCGGTCGCGCAGGTCGCCGAGCAGAACGAGGGCAAGCCCTCCTACCTGCGGCGCGGCGTCATCGCCCGCGGGCTCGGCCGCTCCTACGGCGACCCGGCGCAGAACGCGGGCGGCCTGGTCATCGACATGAATGCGCTCAACCGCATTCATCGCATCGATCGCGACACCGCCCTGGTGGACGTCGACGCCGGTGTGAACCTGGACCAGCTGATGAAGGCGGCCCTGCCGTTCGGTCTGTGGGTTCCGGTGCTGCCCGGCACCCGTCAGGTCACCATCGGCGGCGCCATCGGCTCCGACATCCACGGCAAGAACCACCACAGCGCGGGCAGCTTCGGCAACCACGTCGTGTCGCTGGACCTGCTGACCGCCGACGGCAAGGTCCGCACGCTCACCCCCAAGGGCGGGCGCAACGATCCCAAGGGCGCGCTCTTCTGGGCGACGGTCGGCGGCATGGGCCTGACGGGCATCATCCTGCGCGCCACCATCAAGATGACGCCCACCGAGACGGCCTACTTCATCGCCGACGGTGACGTCACCAACAGCCTCGACGAGACCATCGCGCTGCACAGCGACGGCTCCGAGGCCAACTACGAGTACTCCAGCGCCTGGTTCGACGCGATCTCCGCGCCGCCGAAGCTGGGTCGCGCCGCCATCTCGCGCGGCTCGCTGGCGAAGCTCGATCAGCTTCCCGCCAAGCTGCAGAAGAACCCGCTCGCGTTCGACGCGCCGCAGCTGTTGACGTTCCCCGACGTCTTCCCGAACGGCCTGGCCAACAAGTTCAACTTCACCGCGATCGGCGAACTCTGGTTCCGCAAGTCCGGCACCTACCGCGGCAAGGTCCAGAATCTGACGCAGTTCTACCACCCGCTCGACATGTTCGGTGAGTGGAACCGCGCCTACGGTTCGAACGGGTTCCTGCAGTACCAGTTCGTGGTGCCGCCGGAGGCTGTCGAGGAGTTCAAGAAGATCATCGTCGACATCCAGCGCTCCGGGCACTACTCGTTCCTCAACGTGTTCAAGCTGTTCGGCGAGGGCAACCAGGCGCCGCTGAGCTTCCCGATGGCCGGCTGGAACATCTGCGTCGACTTCCGGATCAAGCCGGGCCTGAACGAGTTCGTCACCGAACTCGACAAGCGCGTGCTCGAGTTCGGTGGCCGGCTGTACACCGCCAAGGACTCGCGGACCACCGCCGAGACCTTCCACGCCATGTACCCGCGGATCGACGAGTGGATCGCGACCCGCCGAAAGTACGACCCCACAGGCGTTTTCGCCTCCGATATGTCCAGAAGGTTGGAACTGTGATCAACGCCGTGGGTAACCCCCAGACCCTGCTGCTCCTCGGCGGCACCTCCGAGATCGGCCTGGCGATCTGCGAGGAGTACCTGAAGAAGGCTCCGATGCGGGTGATCCTGGCCGCGCTGCCGGGCGATCCGGGCCGCGACGCCGCCGTCGCCCAGCTGAAGGCCAAGGGCGCCACCGAGGTCGAGGTCGTCGACTTCGACGCCGTGGACACCGAGTCGCACCCGAAGGTGATCGACGCGGCCTGGTCCAAGGGCGACGTCGACGTCGCGATCGTCGCGTTCGCGCTGGACGGCGACGCGGAGGAGCTGTGGCAGAACCAGCGCAAGGCCGTGCTGGTGGCCAACGTCAACTACACCGCGGCGGTGTCGGTCGGTGTTCTCGTCGGCGAGAAGATGAAGGCGCAGGGCTTCGGCCGCATCATCGCGATGTCGTCGGTCGCCGGTGAGCGCGTCAAGCGCGCCAACTTCGTCTACGGCTCCACCAAGGCCGGCCTCGACGGCTTCTACCTCGGCCTGGGCGAGGCCCTCGCCCAGTTCGGACCGAAGGTCACCGTGGTCCGCCCCGGCATGGTGCGCACCCAGTTCAGCGCGCACGTCAAGGAAGCCCCGCTGACGGTCAACAAGGACATCGTCGCCACGCTCGCCGTTGCCGCGTCCGACAAGGGCAAGGAGATCGTCTGGACGCCGGGACCCTGGCGCTTCGTGATGATGGCGCTGCGGCACGTGCCGCGGGCGATCTTCCGCAAGCTGCCGGTCTAGCCTCGCGACTTCACGCCACGAATCGGCCCCACCACGTGCATCGTGGTGGGGCCGATTCGTCGCTCGGGCGGGGCCGGGCCGCACGTTCGCTCATCCGGGCATGACCCGCCGCCATTGGCCGTTGCTCTCGCAGGTCTGGTAGCTGCCGTCCGGGAGATAGATCTTGCTGCCGACGGCGTGTTCCTTGCCGTTGTGCACACACACGACCGCCTGCGTTGCGTGCACAGGGCTGCGGACCTCCGCCTGGGCGACCGAGGCGGTGGCGGCGATCGATCCCGCGGCGACGAGTAACGAGACGCCGAGGGTCTTTGCGGTTCGAGAGATCATGTGTGGCTTTCCGTCGATGTCGGGTCTGGGTGGACTACAACAAATATGGGGCCGCGCGGCCCGCGCCACCAGGCACCCAAGGGTGCCGATTCGGCCACCCCCGTTGACCCCGACAAGGGTCAGCGGCGGTCGATCTGCGGCGCTCGCGTCCGGCTTCCTTTCGGTTCACTAAGCTCAGTGGTCGTGACTGACGCTCCCGCAGCTCCGATCCCCGACACAGCTCCGAGCACGTCCGCGGCCCGCAGGGATCCGCTGCGGCGCGCGGTGTCCACCGCCGGGGAGATGGGGCTGGCTGCGGTCGTCGCGGCCGCCGTCGCCGCGGTCGGGCTGATCGCCTTCGGGCTGGTGGACTGGCCGGCATTCAACTCTTCCAACGTCACCCAGGCACTGACCACGGTCGGTCAGGTCGTAACGCTGGCGGCCCTGGCACTGTCGGTGTGGCTGCTGCGGGCCCGCCGCGCGGTGGTCGCGGCGAAACTGCTGTCGTGGGCCGCGCTGTCCGGCTTCGTCACCGTCACCCTCGGGATGCCGCTGGCCGCGACGAAGCTGTACCTGCACGGCATCTCGGTGGACCAGGAGTTCCGCACAGAGTTCCTCACCCGGATGACGGACACCGCCGCGCTCGACGACATGACCTACGCGGATCTGCCCTCGTTCTACCCGGCGGGCTGGTTCTGGGTCGGCGGCCGGGTCGCGAATCTGCTCGGCATGGAGGGCTGGGAAGCGTTCAAGCCGTATGCGATCGCCTCCATCGCGGTGGCCGCCGTCGTGTCGCTGGTGTTGTGGTCGAAGCTCATCCGCGACCACCTGGCAGTGCTGGTCGCGACGGCCGTGACGGCGATCGCGCTTGCCTACGCCTCCCCCGAGCCGTACAGCGCGGTCCTCGTGGTGCTGCTGCCGCCGGTGCTGGTGCTCGCCTGGGGCGGGCTGTACCGACCGGGCCGGAGGGGCGCCGACGGCTGGGGCGCGATCGTCGGGACGGGCATCTTCCTCGGCATCGCCGCCACCTTCTACACCCTGTACCTCGGCTGGGCGGCGTTCGCGGTGACGCTGATGGCCGTGCTCGCCGCCGCGCTCGCGGTGCGCGCGAAAGGGATGCGGGCGGCGCTGGACCCGCTGCTCCGACTCGCGGTGGCGGGGGTGATCGCCGGGCTCATCGCACTGATCGTGTGGCTGCCGTACCTGAACGCGATGCGCACCGGCGCGACGGCGAGCTCGGGCACGGCACTGCACTACCTGCCCGATGCCGGCGCCCGGCTGCCCCTGCCGATGTTCCACTTCTCGCTGATCGGCGGCCTGTGCCTGCTCGGCACGGTGTGGCTGGTCGGCCGCGCCGCCTCCTCCAGGCGCGCGCAGGCGCTCGGGATCGGCGTCGTCGCCGTGTACGCCTGGTGGCTGCTGTCGATGGCCGTGACGGCGATCGGCAACACCCTGCTGTCCTTCCGCCTCGAACCGGTGCTGCTGGTACTGCTCGGCGCCGCAGGCGTTTTCGGGTTCCTCGACTTCGCGCGCTGGACGATCCTGGCAACCAGCGAGAACCCGCGGGTCCGGACCGCGATCGTCGCGATCGGTGCGCTGGGGGCGGTGGCGTTCGCCCAGAACATCCCGCAGGTGCTCGCCTCGGAGATCACCACCGCGTACACCGACACCGACGGCAACGGCGAGCGGGGGGACAAGCGGCCGCCCGGCGCCGCCTCCTACTACGACGAGGTCGACGCGGCGATCACCGCACAGCGCCCGGGACCGCGCTCCGACACCGTGGTGCTCACCGCCGACACCAGCTTCCTCAGCTTCTACCCGTACTTCGGCTTCCAGGGGCTGACCTCGCACTACGCGAACCCGTTGGCGCAGTTCGACCGCCGTGCCGCCGCGATCGCCGACTGGGCCGAGACCGAGAGCCCCGATGCACTGGTCCAGGCAATGGACCAAAGCCCCTGGCGTACACCGGATGTGTTCGTCTTCCGCAAGGGGGCCGACGGCTACACGCTGCGCCTCGCCGAGGACGTGTACCCCAACGATCCGAACGTGCGCCGCTACACCGTGACCTTCCCGGAGAAGCTGTTCGACGACCCCCGGTTCACCACCACCGAGGTCGGGCCGTTCGTGATCATCACCCGGGTGGGCTGAAAATGACTGTCCCCCACACCGGTTCGGTGTGGGGGACGGAATGCGAGGCGGGTCAGCCGCGAACGAGCGGCATGATCGCGCGCACCCGCAGATCGCGCAGGTACAGCCCGCCCCACACCAGGATGCCGAAGTAGATCGGCGCGAGGGTGGTACTCAGGATGGGCTGCTCGGTGACCAGGTTGGTGGCCACGGCACCGCCGAGATAGCCGGTCAGCAGGACCGCACCGAGGATCGACGTGACCGGCACGACGTAGAGGGCGAGGCAGATCAGCAGCACCACGCCGAAGACCCTGTTCAGGCTCGGGTCGAACCCGAGATCGGCCATCGCGGTGCGCACCTGCTCGACGTTGGCGATGTGGGTGAGCGAGTCGAAGAGGAAGAACACGACGACCAGACCGGTGATGATCAGGCCGGCGATGCGGGCTCGCCGCGAGGGGGCGGCGGATCCGGAGGCGGCCGGTGCGGTGGTCGTGGCGTGAGGCGTGGTGGTCATGGCGGGCTCCGATGCTGGATTGCTTCGTGCACGGCGCGCGAAGCGGTTGCCATATAGACCGGCGACGACCGCAAAACTCATCGCGCACGGCTCAATTATCCGCCGAACCAGGCCTGCGCATCGAGTCGGAAGCCCTGACCTGCGGTAACGGTGCGCAGGTCGGACTCCAACGCGCGCAGCCGTTCCGGCCCGATCGTCGCAGCCCAGTCCGCCTGCAACCGGTCGAAGGCGACCGCGGAGCGTCGCAGGCTGTCGAGTCCCCGCTCCGTGAGCACCACCCGCTTGCTGCGGGCGTCCGACGGGTCGCTCTCGCGCGCCACGTAGCCGAGGCCCTCGAGCCGATCGACCGTCTTGCCCGCCGCCTGCTTGGAGACGCCCAGCCTGCGCCCCAGCTCGCTCGCGCTGGTCCCCGCGAGACCGATGGCCTGCATCGCGAATCCGTACGCGGGGCGCAAGTCCGGGTGCCCCTCCTCGGCCAACTGGCGATGCACCTCGTCGATCAGGGTCCGGAATCCGGAGAACAGCAGCAGCGGCAGCTCGTAGCCGGGGCTCTCATCGACGGCCACGGCGCACCCCTTGCCGTATTTCGACAACCATGTTTACTATATGGACAACCACGTTGACGATATTACCGCAGAGAGGCCACCCGATGTCCTTCACCCGCCACACCGCCGAGACCGCCCCCGCCACCGCCCGCCCGACCCTGGCGGCCATCGAGGGGAAGTTCGGGTTCCTGCCCGCCCCCGCGGCGCTCATGTCGGAATCGCCCGAGCTGTTGCAGGCCTTCACCCGGTCGAACGCACTGTTCGAGCGCAGCACGCTCACCGAACTCGAACGCGAGGTACTGGTCCTGACCATCGCGACGCGCAACGAGTGTCACGTCTGCGTCGCCCTGCACACGGCCTCGCTCACCCGGGCCGCGGCGCCGGTGGAGCTGGTCACGGCCCTGCGCGCCCGGCAGCCGCTCTCCGACCCGCGGCTCGATGCCCTCCGCGTGTTCACGCTGGCGGTCGTGGACGCGGCGGGTGGCGTGAGCGAGGCGCAGATGCGGACGTTCCTCGACCGCGGCTTCACGCGCCGCAACGCCCTCGAGGTGGTGCTGGGGGTCGGCGCCTACACGCTGTCCACGTTCGCCAACCGGATGACCGAGGCGCCGCTGGACGACGCGTTCGCGCCGTTCGCCTGGGAGGGCGCCGCGTAGCACTTTCGCGAATCGCCCCCGCCGCCACACCAGTGATGTCACCATTGATGACAACACTGATGACAGGCGACCCGTGAGTCCTTCCGGTCCCTGAGCGGACCAGAAGGACTCACGGCAGGAGGGGTGCAGGATGGTCGAGGACGGTTCGCGCACGCGATTGACGCCCGAGGTGATCGTGGACGCCGCCGTGCGGATCGCCGCGCGGGGCCGCCCCGACGGACTGACCGGGCGCGCCCTCGGCGAGGAGCTCGGCGTCGACCGGTCGGCGGTCTGGCGACACTTCGCCGACAAGGACGCGCTCCTGCGTGCCGTCGGCGACCGCCTGCTGACGATGGCGCACGATCGGGTCCCCGCCGGACTCGGTCCGAAGCAGCGGATGGAACACCTCGCCGGCGCGGTGGTCGCGGTGTTCACCGACCATCCCCATGTCGGCGCCGCCGTGGCGCCGCGCACCACGCGCGGGCCGGGCGAGTTCGCCCTTGTCGAGTTGATGCTCACCGCGCTCGGCGAACTGGGGCTGGAACCGGCGGATGTGGTCCGCTACCAACGGATGATGGCCGAGTCCGTGCTGTCCTACGCGGGGATGCGGGCCGGCCACGCGCTGCTACCGGACAATCTGCGCGCGGGCGACGAACACGCATGGGCCCACGAGTACGTGAGCGCGGACCCGGCGCGGTACCCCGCGATCGCCGCACACGCACCGGCCCTGGCCGAGGTGGGCCCGGACCTGGTGCTCGCCACCATGATCGAGGCGTTCTGGACGGCCCTCGACGCCAGGACCAACACCGCGACCGCCCGCGTACGCACGGACTGACCGCGCCCGCACGGCGCCGAAGACCCACCCACACCGATATCGAGGATCACCCACGCATGACCGAACCCAGCACCACCACCGAGCCAACCACCACCGCTGCCGAGCCCCCCACCGCCACCGAGCGGCCTCGCAGGCGTTCCCGGCTGCGCACGGCCGCGATCGTCGTCCCGGTGGTCGCCGCGACGCTGGTGGCGTCGACCTATGCCGCGACGGCCGCCCTCGACATCCCGGCGCCCCCGACCCTGGCCCGACTGCTGACCGATGCACCGTCGAAGCAGGGCGAGCTGTATCCGGCCCGTGCGGTGGCGGCCTCGCCCGATCCCGCTCCGCTGCGGGTGAACTCGGTTCCGCTGCCGGAGACGGTTCCGTGGAAGGGCGGGCAGATCCCGGTCGCGCAATTCCTCGAGACCACGAACACGAATGCCTTCCTGGTGCTGCGCGACGGCGCGCTCACCCACGAGTGGTACCGCGACGGCGTCGGGCCCACGACGCCGCTGTCGTCGTGGTCGATGGCCAAATCCGTTGTCTCGCTGCTGATCGGACAGGCAATCGGCGCTGGCAAGCTCAGCGAGGACGACCGGCTCGTCGACGTCCTGCCGGAGCTCGCCACCGGCGGGGAGTACGACACCGTGACGGTGCGGCACCTGCTGGACATGACCGCGGGCGTCGATGTGTCCGAGAACTACAACCCGTACTGGCCGCTGACCGGCACGGCCCGGATGTACCTGACCCGGGACCTCGACGAGTTCGTCGCCGACCACCGCGAGGTCACGTCCACGCCCGGCAGCGAGGGCGACTACCGGAGCGTCGAGACCCAGCTCCTTGGACAGGTGCTGGCCCGGGTCGAGGGCAAGCCGCTCACCGAGTTGCTCGAGCGGAACCTGTGGGCGCCGATCGGCGCCGAGGACGGCGCCACCTGGAACCTCGACCGGGAGGGCGGCCAGGAGAAGGCGTTCTGCTGCCTCAACGCGACCGCCCGCGACTACGCCAAGATCGGCCAGCTCGTCCTCGACGGCGGGCGCGCGGGTGACTCCCAGGTCATCCCGACCGCCTGGATCGAACGCATCAGCACCCCTGCCCCGCACCAGGTCTCGAGCTCGCCGTGGGGCTACTCCGCGCAGTGGTGGCACCCCACCTCCGACAGCCCCGACCTGTCCGCACTCGGCATCTACGGCCAGTACACCTACGTCGACCCGGCCACCGGCACCGTCATCGTCAAGCTCAGCGACCACGGCACCGAACAGGACGAGCAGGCGACGTTCGAGGTGCTCCGGGCCATCGCCGCGGCCCGGTAGCCCTCCCGATCACGACCCGCGGGCAGCAGCGCCGCCGAGATCGTTCGGACAGTGAAAGACCCGTGCCTATCTCGCATGGGATGAGTAGACTCGAGACAACCGACCCACCGGTCTACCTGTGCGGTGTCAGAAAATGACGATCGGCAATCCGGCGCGATGTCGGTGCCGCCGCTCGACGTGCCGGGGTGATCGCACTGGGTACACAGAATCGAACTGAGGGTGCCACGGGCAGCAGCCCGGTCCAGGCCGATTCGACGAACGTGTGGACGCGTCGACGCCCCTGGGTGCTCTCGGAGTAATCCCGAGCCCATGCCGTTCATGTGCAGCCAGTCTCGCACCTCCAGGCGGAGTCAGTCATGTCCGATCGTCGACGGCGCACGAGATGCGCCCTGTTGTGCGCACTTCCCATGGCATTGTTGATCGGGTCGCCAGGTACCGCCCTCGGCGACACCGCCCCTCCCGAGCAGCCCCAGGCGAACCCGGAAGAGATGGCTGCCGCCCTCATACGGCCGGCGGTGACATACATCGACGCCGCAGCCAAGGGATGGATCCGACTGCCGGACGGCAAGGTCGTCGGCCCGTACGAGACCGGTTGGCGGTGTACGGGATTCGTGGTGAACCCCGACGGCTGGGTGGCGACCGCGGGGCACTGCGCCGGAGGTGCGCGAGAGGCGATCATCCGAGAAGCCGTGACCCAGGCGGCCGCGACGGATCCGACCGTCGACCCGGACAAGCTCTTCGACACCGTGATGGCCAACGACCGCGTCGAGGGCGAACTCGGCGGCTCCGAACCGGAAATGAAGCTCACGGTGACATACGGCACCGGAAAGGGCACGACCCTTCCTGCCGACGTGGTCGACGTGCGGCCGCCCGAAAAGGGCGACGTCGCCCTGCTCAAGGTGCAGGAGGACAACCTGCCGTCCTCCGAGTTGGGCACCGACTCCGACGTGTCGATCGGCACCCCGATCCTGTCGGTCGGCTACCCGGGAAGCACGGACAGGGTCACCGATCCGACGTTGGACCCGACCAACAAGAGCGGGAAGATCAGCAAGAAGTCGACCAGTGAGACCGTGCCCTATTACGAGGTCGATGCGGCGATCTCGCCCGGGATGAGCGGTGGCCCGACGATCGCACTCGACGGTGTGGTCCTCGGATTGAACAGCTTCAGCCCACGCGGGGAATCGCAGTCCTTCAACTTCATTGCGCCCGCGAGCGGTCTGACCGAGCTGATGACGGGAAAGGGCGTGGAATCGGCGCTCGGCCCGGCCGATACCGCCTACCGCAGTGGTCTCGACAACTACTACGCAGGCCGCTACACCGACGCGATCGCCGACTTCGACGAGGTCCTGTCGCTGTCACCGGACTATCCGGGGGCGTCGGACTACAAGACGAATGCCGTCAACAACCGGGAGCAGTACGGCGACACTGCGGCCTCGTCCAGCTCGAATCTCAAGTGGTACGCACTCGCCGGCCTCGCGGTGGCACTCGTAGCCATCGCCGCCTTCCTGGTGTTCCGCAGTCGTCGTGGCGCCACGGCAACAGCGGAGGCTCCTGCTTCGCAACCGATTCCGGGCGCCCCGCCGCAGACCGAGCCCACTGGGTCGACGCCCGCGCAGTTCACCGACGGCACGCCATCGCAAACGCCCGGCCCCCTCGGTGCACAACCCCCTGCCGCGGACGACCAGCGCGGAGGTCCCGGCGGGGAGGAGGGCGCCCCGCCGACGGTGCCCGAGTCTCCACACGAGGCGACTTCTACGCCCGAACCGGCAAAGGCCGAACCGCATTTCTGTGCATCATGCGGAGCCGAGCATCATCCGAATGAGAAGTTCTGCCCCAACTGCGGGACGGCGATCGGCTGAGGAAGGCCCTTCCGCCAGCCGATCGCCACGATCAACCGGACACCCGGCCCAGGAACGCCAGCAACCGCTCCCCCGGGCCCGCTCCCCGCGAGGCGTCCACCGGCGACCCGAATCGCGCCGGCCGGTCCGCCTCGGTGACGAAAAGCGTTGCACAGGTGAGCAGCTCCTCGGCAAGATCCGGCGGGATCGGCCGGTCCCGACCGCACGCCCTCGCGACGTCCCACCCGTGCACGGCGATCTCCAGCGCACCGGCGGCGGGCACGATGCCCGCCGCCATCGAGACGCCACCGATCTGGATCCCCTCGGGATCACCCGATCGCGCCCACGACCCGAGCAGTCGGCAGGCACGATCGCACAGCGCCGCAACGGGATCGGCTGCGAGATCGGGCCCGGCCGCGGCCGGCGCCAGCGCGATGTGGTGGTCCAGGGCGGCCTCCTGCAAGGTGCCGAGGGCGTCGTTCATGTGCGCCAACAGCTCTCGCAGGTCCCACCCGCGGCAAGGGGTGGCCCTGCCCATCGACTCCTCGGTCACGAGCTGCAGGCTGCCCACCGTGTAGGCGATCGAACGCTCCAGCAGCGCGACCGGGTCGGCCAACGGCCACGCCACCGCGGCGCCGGTCATGACCCGGCCGGCAGCGTCTCGGGCAGTCCGAACTTGCCGAACAGCGACACGTCGAAGAACACGGTCACATGGCCGATCCCGGACGGCCCCAGCGAGACCACCTGCAGCTGGAAGGCGGAGTACCCACCATCGGGGTTCCGCATGTACATCGCGAACGCGGGCTGCCCGTTCGACACCGTGGGGATCAGCTTCATGTCCCCCGGACCCTGTGCGGGACAGTTGTTCTCGATCAGGGTGCGGATGGCGTCGGGACCCTGGTACCAGCCGACGAAGGGCGGCATCTCCCAGACGGCATCCTGGGTGAACAGCTCCTTGAGCGCGGCCATGTCGTAGGTCTCGAAGGCCGCCATGTACCGGTCGAGCAACTCGCGCTGGTCCGGCGCGACCGGCTCGACGACGGCGTCCTCGGCGGGCGCGGCCTGATCGATCTGCGCGCGGGCCCGTTGCAGCGCGCTGTTCACGGCCGCCGTGCTGATACCGAGCAGTTCCCCGACCTCCGCGGCGGGCCAGGCCAGCACCTCGCGCAGGATCAGCACCGCCCGCTGCTTCGGCGGCAGGAACTGCAGCGCGGCGATCAGTGCCAGCCGGATGCTCTCGCGGGACGTGGCGACCACCGCGGGGTCGCTCGCGGCGGTGCCGAGCAGGGCGTCGGGGATCGGCTCGAGCCAGGGCACCTCGCCCTGCTCGACGAGCTCGCCTGCGGGATCCGAGCTCGGCGCGCCGAGGCCGGTGGGCAGCGGTCGCTTGCCCTTGCTCTCCAGCGCGGTCAAGCAGGTGGTCGTCGCGATCCGGTACAACCAGGTACGCAGCGACGAGCGCCCCTCGAACTTCTCGTACGCGCGCCACGCCTTCAGGTACACCTCCTGGACCAGGTCCTCGGCGTCGTGCACCGAACCGGACATCCGATAACAGTGCGCCAGCAGCTCGCGCCGATACGGCTCCGCCAGCGGAGCGAAGTCCTCCTGGACCGCGCTGTCGGTCATGGTCCCCACCTCTCGTTTTGTGCGTCGTCATCCATACAGACTCGCCGGCGGTCCAAAACTCATCGCGATCCGGCGATGAGGTTCGAGATCGGGGCCGGTGCGTACCAGTGAACACCTTCCGAGACGGGAGGGTTCTCGCATTTGTCCGTCGGCTCGCAGCCCGCTTCGAGACGGGCATTGACACAATTAAGGCCATGGCCTTAATCTGCCCTTGTGACCAGGACCACATCGCGCGAGGCCATGATCGATGCAGCCGAACAGATCGTTGCCGAAAAAGGACTGCCCGCACTGACGCTCAAGGACGTCCAGATCGCGGCGGGGCAATCGAACAAGTCGGCGGCGAAGTACCACTTCGGGTCCCGGGAGGGACTGATCGAGGCCGTCGTCGAGGCACGCGGGTCGGCCGTGAATGCCCGGCGGCAGGCGCTACTCGACGAGTTGGAGGGCCACGGAACCCCGCTGACCGCGCGGCAGGCGGTGGAGGCGATGGTGTGGCCGCTGGCTGCCGAGACGCTGAGCCGTCCCGGAAGTCGGTATGCCCGGTTCCTGGTCCAGGCGCTGTTCGACCCCGCACTGGCAGACCTGATCAAGCAACACCTGAGCTCGGAAAGCTACAGGCGCGTACATCAGCTGATGGCCGACGCCTGCCAGGCACCGCACGAGACCGCGGAATGGCGCGCCGTGAACGTGGTCGTGTTCAGCCTCGCCGTTCTCGCCGCGCACGAGAGCAGCAACCGCACGCAAGACCAGAAAACGGCGACCGTCACCGATCTCATCGACAGCTGCGTCGCCATCCTCGAGACCGCATCGTCCACAGACACCGGAACCCAAGGAGTCAGTCCATGACCTATGCACTTCCCGTCACCGCCGTACCCACCCCCACCGATCCGCTCGCGGCCTACGGTCCACTGGTTGCCACGAGAATGCCGGAAACCCTGGAAGAGCGTCCGTACGAGCTGTTCACGCTCACGCCGCACACACCGACCATCGGTGCGGAGATCTCGGGGATCAGGCTGAGCGGCGACCTCTCCGATGAGGTGCTCGCCGAACTGCGCCGCGCACTGCTGGAATGGAAGGTCCTGTTCTTCCGCGATCAGGACATCGATCGCAGCGAGCACCGAGACTTCGCGGCACGGTGGGGCGAGCTCGAGCAGCACCCGTTCTTCAAGTACACCCAGCCCGGTCAGAGCGATGCCGATGTGGCCACCCTGGCCAAGGACGCGATGTCGGTCGGAGTGGAGAACGTCTGGCACAACGACGTCACCTGGCACGAATTCCCTTCGTATGCAGCGGTTCTGCGGGCCGTCGAGATCCCCTCCGTTGGTGGAGACACGCTGTGGGCGGACACCGGCGCCGCCTATGACCTGCTGCCGGAGGACATCCGGGCCCGGATCGACGGCCTCGAGGCCGAACACGACTGGATGCAATCGTTCGGGATCAGGATGCCGGAGGAGGCGGTGGCGCAGCTCCGCCCGCACTTTCCGCCGGTCACCCACCCCGTTGTGCGGGTGATACCCGAGTCGGGCCGTCGCGTGCTGTTCGTCAATTCCGCTTTCACACAGCGGATTCTGGGCGTCTCGGAGGATGAGTCGAACGAACTCCTCCGGCTGCTGTACCGGCACGTCCAGCGTCCCGAGTTCCAGGTGCGTCTGCGGTGGCAGAAGGACACGATCGCCTTCTGGGACAACCGATCCTGCCAGCACTACGCCGCAAGCGATTACTTCCCGGAGCGCCGGGTCATGGAGCGCATCTCGATCGTCGGCGACACCCCTGTGGGCGTGTCCGGTCCGAGCGATCGGATGTGAACGGGTGGAGTCACAAGTCGCATCCATGAGCCGGGGCCGCATCATCACGGTGCTCGCCTTCATCATTCTGCTGTCGGAGATCGCCACATTCGAGATCCTCATGGTTCTCCCGGCGTTGCCACACATGGCACCCGCATTCCAGACCCTGAACATCGCATGGGTCGTCTCTATCGTGACGCTGGCGGGCGGCACCATGATGCCGCTCGTCGGTAAGGCCTCGGACAAATGGGGCAAGAAGCGAGTGATTCTCTCGCTTGCCGTGTTCTTCATCGCGGGAAGTGTGCTGTGCGCGGTGGCGACGTCGTTCGCCATGTTGATGGCCGGACGAATCTTGCAGGGCTCGTTGATGGGAATCGTCACGATCTCCTATGGCTTGATTCGCGACATCATTCCGCGTGACGTCGTGCCGGTCGCCCTCGGCGCCGCGGTCACGGGGATCGGGATGTCGGCAATCGCGAGTCCGTTCATCGCCGGCTGGCTCATCGACCACACCGGGTACCAGGGAATCTTCTGGTTCATGGCGGCCTACGTGACTGTCCTGATCCCCTTCTATGCACTGATCGTGCCGGAGAGCCCGGTACGCGTTGACCGGCCACTGGACTACCTCGGGGTCGTCCTGCTCGGTCCGGGGATCGGCATCATGCTCGTCGGCATCACCAGGGGCGCGCGAGTCGGGTGGACCGATGCCCTGACCCTCTCTGCCCTGATCGGCGGAGCCGCAATGCTGGTGGGATTCGTTGTGTGGCAACGCTTTGCGCCCAACCCCCTGATCGACCTAAACGTCTTGTTCGGCAGGAGGTTCGGTCCGACCGTGCTCGCGGTGGCCTGCATCGCGTACATGATGAGCGCCCATTCTCTACTGATCCCGACCATGTTGCAGACCCCCGCGGGTCTACCTGGGATCAGCTACGGTTCGGGGCTGTCCGCGATGCAATTCGCCATCTGGACCTGCCCGCTCGGCATCGCGTCGATGTTCGCGGGCCCGCTCGGCGGCATCATCTCCAAGCGAATCGGCGCACGATATGTGCTGTTGACCGCGGCCGTGTTGTTCCTGGTCGTGATGTTCCTGGGTTCGCGCCTGTTCACGATCCAGTGGCAGGTCGCGGTCATGAGTTCCATCATGGGTTTCGCCGTCGGATTCCTGCACTCGTCGAATGCGAACCTGATTCAGGACGCGCTGCCTGCCTCGCAGGGCGGCATCGGCAACGCGATCAGTGGCATGGGTTCGCTGTTGGCCGGCGGGATCGCGACCACCCTGACCGGGGTGGTGATGTCACGCCACGTGCTGGCGGTGAACCCGCAGACGCACGCCGTGCTGTACGCCGACACCGCGATCACCCGTGGCTACCTTTACGCCTCCATCGTCGGCGCCGTTGGTCTCGGCGTCGCGCTGATCATGCGGCACGGTCGCACTCCGGCGCAGGGCGGTTTGCAGCAGGACACACCGGACGCCATCGGTGTCGTCGAACCCGTCAGCCTTGCCCCGACCACTCCGTGACGACCGGTCACCCGTCATTCTCCGGCCGAGCAACCGCAATTGTCGTTCCGCTTCGCCGTGTCAGACCACTGCGCACCTTCTCACCGTGCGAATACTCCTGAAGGACCAGCCATGTCACTCAACCTCGCGGATCTCACCGAAGCGCTCATCGATGGGGTTCCAGACAAGATCGCACTCGTGTGCGGCGACGACACCCGGACGTTCATCGAGTTCGATGCCGGCGCGAATCAGATCGCCCACCACCTCGCAGCTCAAGGAATCCAGCCAGGCGCACACGTCGGACTCCACGCCCGCAACAGCATCGAGTACGTCGAGTCGCTACTCGGGTGCCTCAAGGTGCGTGCGGTCCCGGTCAACGTCAACTACCGCTACATCGACGCCGAGCTGACGTACCTGTACAACAACGCACAACTGGCCGCCGTGGTCGCGGACGGCGAGTTCAGCGATGTCATCGCCGAGGTCCTGCCCAAGTGCCCCACGCTGCAACACATCGTGCTCATCGGCGAGGCTGCCGGCCCCGCGCTCTCGGCCGCCGCTGCTGCGGCGGGTGTATCGGTGGTCGACTTCCACGCGGCCGTCTCCGAGCAGTCACCCGCGCGAGACTTTCCCGAGCGCAGCAGCGACGACCGCTACATCATCTACACCGGCGGCACGACCGGCATGCCCAAGGGTGTCATGTGGCGCCACGAGGACTTCTACTTCGCCGCGCTGAGCGGGGGCAATCTCATGGGGGCACCGATTCTGTCCGGTGCCGAGTTGGCGGCCGTTGCGGCCGCCAACTCGGACCCGCTGTCCTACCTGCTCACCGCGCCGCTCATGCACGGCGCGGCGGCCTACTCACTGTTCACCTGCATGTTCATGGGCTCCAAGCATGTGCTCATGCCCAAGTTCGAGCCCGTGGAGGCGCTCAGGCTCATCGAGAAGCACAAGCTCCGCTGCGTTCAGCTCGTCGGCGACGCGATCGCCCGGCCGCTCGCCGACGCGATCGCCGAGAACCGTGACCGCTTCGACCTCAGCTCACTGTGGGCCATCGGCTCAGGTGGAGCGCTCTGGTCGGCCAGCGTGCGCGAGCAGCTTCAGGAACTACTTCCGAATATTATGTTGCGCAACGGTTTCGGATCATCCGAGTCCGGAAATGATGGTGAGCTCAAGGCGAGCGAGGACGGACTGCTGCGGATGTCGCCGTCACCGAAGGTGCGCGTCGTCGACGCCGACTTCGCGACGATCGTTCCCGGCTCGGAGGAGATCGGCTATCTCGCGCACGTCGGGCACGTCCCGATCGGGTACTTCGGCGATCCGGAGAAGAGCGCAGCGACGTTCCCGGTGGTCGACGGCGTCCGCATGTCCGTGCTCGGTGACCTCGCCCGCGTCGAGGAGGACGGCTCGATCATCGTCCTGGGCCGCGGCTCCTCGTGCATCAACACCGGTGGCGAGAAGGTCTACGCAGAGGAGGTCGAGGAGGCGATCAAGGCTCATCCCGACGTACTCGACGCGGTCGTCGCGGGGATCGCCGATCCGACCTATGGCCAACGGGTCTCGGCCGTGATCCAGGCCCGCGACGGCGTTGACGCACCCGACCGCGACGATCTCATCGCGCACTGCCGCACGCACATCGCCGGTTACAAGGTGCCGCGCACCGTCGTGGTGGTCCCCGAGATCGTCCGCTCGCCAAGCGGAAAGGCGGACTACCGCTGGGCGAAGGCAACTCTCGAGGCCGCTGGTTGACCTCTCGGAGCGCCACCGACATCGATTTCCCCTACTTCTGAGGATTGTTCATGACCATTGGAATGAGTGACGAGGACCGCGAACTCCGCGATTCCGTGCGCGGGTGGGCTGCCCGCCACGCCACCCCGACCGTGATCCGGGAGGCCGTCGAGGCCAAGAGCGAGACCTGCCCCGCCTTCTGGGGCTCGCTCGCCGAGCTCGGCCTGTTGGGCCTGCACCTGCCCGAGGAGGTCGGCGGCGCCGGCTACGGGCTGCTCGAAACCGCCATCGTCGCCGAGGAACTCGGCCGAGCCATGGTGCCGGGCCCGTTCCTGCCGACGGTGATCGTCTCGGCGGTCCTGCACGAGGCCGGCCGCATCACCGACCTGCCCGGTCTGGCCGACGGCACCGTGTCCGGCGCCGTGTCGCTACAGCCCGGCGCGCTGAAGATCACCCGTGACGGCGGAAAGGTCACTCTGTCCGGCACGTCCAGCCATGTCCTCGGCGGCCAGGTGGGCGACGTGTTCCTGCTCGCCGCCAGCGACAACGCCGGCGACCTCGCGTTCGCCCTCGTCGACCGCGACCGTCTCGAGGTGACCGACCTGCCGAGCCACGATGTGGTGCGCCGCAACGCCGAGGTGACCGTCGACGGCCTCGCCCTCGCGGACGGCGAGGTGCTCACGCTGGATTCGCGGCGGATCCTCGACATCGCGGCGACCCTGTTCTCCGCCGAGGCGTCGGGTCTCGCGGACTGGTCCACCACGACCGCCGCCGACTACGCGCGGGTGCGGCAACAGTTCGGCCGGGTGATCGGCCAATTCCAGGGCGTCAAGCACAAGGCCGCCCGCATGCTCGCCCTCACCGAGCAGGCTCGCGTCTCCGCGTGGGACGCCGCCCGCGCCCTGGACGAGGACACCGAGGACCGCGAGGCCTCGCTGGCCGCCGCGGTCGCGGCGGCGGTCGCACCGGAGGCGGCGTTCCAGGTCGCCAAGGACTGCATCCAGATCCTCGGCGGCATCGGCTACACCTGGGAGCACGACGCCCACCTGTATTTGCGGCGGGCGCAGTCCCTACGGATCCTGCTCGGTGCCACCGCATCCTGGAAACGCCGCGTCGCACAACTGACCCTTCAGGGTGTGCGCCGGGTGCTCAGCGTCGAGCTACCGCCGGAGGCCGAGCAGGTCCGCGCCGAGGTCCGGACCGAACTGGCACCCGCCCTCGACCTGGAGGGCGGCGAACGCAAGACGTACCTGGCCGAGCGCGGGTACACCGCTCCGCACCTGCCCGCGCCGTGGGGCAAGGGCGCCGACGCGGTCACCCAACTCGTCATCGCGCAGGAACTGCGGGCAACCGAGCTCACCCCGCACGACATGATCATCGGCAACTGGGTGATCCCCACGCTGATCGCGCACGGCAACGACGGACAGCTGCAGCGTTTCGTGCCGCCGTCGCTGCGCGGGGACATCGTGTGGTGTCAGCTGTTCTCCGAACCCGGCGCCGGCTCCGACCTGGCCTCCCTGTCCACCAAGGCGACCAAGGTCGACGGCGGCTGGAAGCTCAACGGCCAGAAGGTGTGGACGTCGATGGCCCGCACCGCGGACTGGGGCATCTGCCTGGCCCGCACCGACGCCGACGTCCCCAAGCACAAGGGCCTGTCCTACTTCCTCATCGACATCAAGAACAGTGGCCTCGACATCCGCCCGCTGCGCGAGATCACCGGCGAGGCACTGTTCAACGAGGTGTTCTTCGACGACGTGTTCGTTCCCGACGAATGCCTGGTCGGCGAGCCCGGCGACGGTTGGAAGCTGGCCCGCACCACCCTCGCCAACGAGCGGGTCTCGCTGTCGAACGACTCCTCGCTCGGGTCCGGTGGCGAGGCGCTGCTGGACCTGGCCGCCGAGCTCCCGAACTGCCTCGACTACGAGCAGCTGACCGTGCTCGGGAAGGTGTTGTGCGATGCGCAGTGCGGTGGCCTGCTCGGGCTGCGCACCACCCTGCGCTCCCTTGCCGGCGGGCAGCCCGGCGCGGAGTCGTCCATCGCGAAACTGCTGGGCGTCGAGCACATCCAGCAGGTGTGGGAGATCGCGATGGAGTGGGCCGGCCCGAGCGCACTGCTGGGCGACCAGGGCCGGTCCGCGACGCGGATGTTCCTGAGCTCGCAGAATCTGTCCATCGCAGGCGGCACCACCAATGTGCAGCTGAACATCATCGGCGAGCGACTCCTGGGTCTCCCCCGAGATCCCGAGCCCGGAAGGTGACTCCGACCCCGGTGCATCAACGAGATCCATTCCAGAAGCCGTCCATCGATCACGCGGGCGGATACGAGACACGACGTCCACAGAGCTGGGCGTCGCCAATGCGCGAGGAGAAGTTGTGGGTAAACCGGTAATCGTGGATGCTGCTCGATCGCCGAACGGTCGGCGGGGCGGTTGGCTGTCCGGACTGCACGCGGCGGAACTGCTGGCGGCCGTCCAGTCGGGGCTGCTCGAACGCCTGCAGCTGGACCCGAACATCATCGAGCAGGTAATCGGCGGATGTGTGACACAGGCGGGTGAACAGGCATCGAACGTCAGCCGCACCGCATGGCTGCACGCCGGCCTGCCCGAGCGCACCGGTGTGACGACAATCGATGCGCAGTGCGGCTCCGGGCAGCAGTCGGTGAACCTGATCGCGGCCCAGATCGCGGCAGGCGTCATCGAGGCGGGCATGGCGTGCGGCGTCGAGGCGATGTCGCGGGTTCCGTTGTTGTCCAACATCTCGGGGGATGTCGGCAGTCCCCGACCGCAGGGATGGACAGTCGACATCCCCGCCCAGTTCCTCGGCGCCGACCGTATCGCGCGGCGCCGCGGGTTCACCCGCCAGGACCTGGATGAATTCGGTCTCCGGTCGCAGCAGCGGGCCGCGCTCGCGTGGGAGAAGGGCCTGTTCGACCAGCAGATCATCCCTGTCAAGGCGCCTGGAACCGACGGAGGCGCGGCCACCGTCATCGCGCGCGACCAGGGGTTGCGTGAGACGTCGATGGAAGCCCTCGGGCGCCTGAAGCCCGTGCTCGACGACGGTCTGCACACCGCGGGTACCTCGTCGCAGATCTCGGACGGCGCGGCCGCCGCGGTGCTGATGGACGAGACCGTGGCACGAGGACTCGGACTGCGTCCGCGGGCCCGAATCGTCAAGCAATGCTTGATCGGTGCCGAGCCCCATTTCCTCCTGGACGGGCCCGTCCAGGCGGTCGAGCTCCTGCTCGAGCGTTCGCGGATGTCGGTGAAGGACATCGACCTGTTCGAGGTCAATGAGGCATTCGCTGCGGTCCCGATGTCGATGGCGCTGGTCCATGGCGTCGACGAGGACCGGCTCAACGTCAACGGTGGCGCGATCGCACTGGGGCACCCGGTCGGATCGTCCGGGGTACGACTCATCGCGGCAGCGATCGACGAGCTGGAGCGCCGTGATGGTGAGCGGGCGCTCGTCGCCGTGTGTGCCGGCGGCGCGATGGCGAGCGGGGCAATCATCGAGCGGATATGACGTCCGGCGACGCTGAGCACGGACGGATGAAGGAGAGGACGACGCGCGATGGATGAGGCGAAACACATGGTGGCGGAGAGTGAGCCGGATTATCGCTTCACCCTCGCCAACGAGCGGACGTTCCTGGCGTGGATTCGCACCGCGCTGTGCCTCCTCGCCGGGGCGGTCGCTGTCCACCAGTTGGTTTCGCCGTTCCGAATGCAGGGCACTCGCTCGGCCGTTGTCCTTGCGTGCGTGGGTCTTTCGATCATCCTCGCGTGTGGCGCGTACTTTCAGTGGCGTGCCGTGCAACGCGCGATGCGGCGGGACGAGCCGCTGCCGAGCTCCGCGCTGGTTCCTATCCTGGCGGTGGGTGCGGGCACCATCGCCGTGCTCACGAGCGCTGCGCTGATCCTCTCGTGACCCCGACACCGACACGAGACCCCGGCCTGCAGGTCGAACGCACGTCGCTCGCCTGGCGTCGAACCGCGCTGTCCGCGCTGGCGGGCGCTGCACTCTTCGTCAACCAGGTCGTGCAGCGGGGATGGAGCACCGCGGCACTCCCCTGGCTGCTGGCGGCGAGCATGATGCTGGGGCTGACGGTGATCGGTCACCGTCGGGCACGCCGGCTGCGCGAGGAAAGAACGACCGCCAACAGTCACTCGGTGACGGCGGGCGCGTGTGTGGTCGGCCTGGGCGCCTTGTCGGCGGGCATGGCCGCCCTGTTGTCCCGATGATGCCCTTGCCCCACACACATCGAAATCGGCCCCCGGCCTGGCGAACTGAGCTGTTCGCC
>NZ_JBSGTR010000078.1:0-21463 GCF_053607505.1 Rhodococcus sp. NPDC055112 | reverse complement strand
GCCCCGACCAGAACTGGTCGGGGCGCCGTTGTGTGTTCAGTTGTTCAGCGGTTCGAGCGACTTGGACGTCGCGTCGGCGGTGCCGACTTACACGTCGTAGTACAGCTGGAATTCGTACGGGTGCGGCCGCAGGTTGACCGGGGCGATCTCCTGCTCGCGCTTGATCGAGATCCAGGTCTCGATCAGGTCGGTCGTGAACACGCCACCCTCGGTGAGGTACTCGTGATCGGCCTCGAGGCGGTCGATGACCGTCGCCAGGCTGGTGGGGGCCTGCGGGATGTTGCGGGCCTCCTCCGGCGGGAGCTCGTAGAGGTCCTTGTCGACCGGCGCCATCGGCTCGATCTTGTTCTTGATGCCGTCCAGGCCGGCCATCATCTGCGCGGCGAAGTTCAGGTACGGGTTACCCGAGGAGTCTGGCGCGCGGAACTCGAGGCGCTTGGCCTTCGGGTTGTTGCCGGTGATCGGGATACGCACGGCCGCGGAGCGGTTGCGCTGGCTGTACACCAGGTTGATGGGGGCTTCGTAGCCCGGCACCAGGCGGTGGTACGAGTTGATGGTCGGGTTGGTGAAGGCCAGCAGCGACGGCGCGTGGTGCAGGATGCCGCCGATGTAGTGGCGCGCCATGTCGGACAGGCCCGCGTAGCCGGACTCGTCGTGGAACAGCGGCTTGCCGTCCTTCCACAGCGACTGGTGCACGTGCATGCCCGAGCCGTTGTCGCCGAACAGCGGCTTCGGCATGAAGGTGGCCGACTTGCCGTGCTGCCAGGCGGTGTTCTTCACGATGTACTTGAACAGCTGCAGGTCATCCGCGGCCGCGAGCAGCGTGTTGAACTTGTAGTTGATCTCCTGCTGGCCGCCGGTGCCCACCTCGTGGTGGCCGCGCTCGAGCTCGAAGCCCGCGTTCTGCAGGTTGGTGGAGATCTCGTCGCGCAGGTCGACGTAGTGGTCGTACGGCGCGACGGGGAAGTAGCCACCCTTCGCGCGGACCTTGTAGCCGAGGTTCGGGCTGCCGTCGGCGTTGACCTCGTTGCCGGTGTTCCAGGAACCCGAGACGGAGTCGACCTCGTAGAAGGCGCCGTTCATGCCGGAGTCGTAGCGGACCGAGTCGAAGATGTAGAACTCGGCCTCGGCGCCGAAGAACGCGGTGTCCGCGATGCCGGTGCTGACCAAGTACTCCTCGGCCTTGCGCGCGACGTTGCGCGGGTCGCGGCTGTAGGACTCACGGGTGAACGGGTCGTGCACGAAGAAGTTGATGTTCAGCGTCTTGGCGGCGCGGAACGGGTCGATCTGAGCGGTGCTGACGTCGGGCAGGAGCATCATGTCCGACTCGTGGATCGACTGGAAGCCGCGGACGGAAGAACCGTCGAACGCGAGTCCGTCCTCGAAGACGTCCTTGTTGAACGCGGACGCGGGGATCGAGAAGTGCTGCTGAACGCCCGGCAGGTCGCTGAACCGGATGTCGACGTACTCGATCTTTTCGTCGGCTATGTAGTTGATGACCTCTTCGGCCGTGGTGAACGCCACGCGTGTGCTCCTTCAGTTGGTGCCTGCCGATTGTGCATTCCGGCGGCTTGCGTCGAGACAGACGGTATGGACCTGGTGTTGCCCAGCAATCAAGGTTGTGTTTCGCCAGTGTTACACGTCTCGGGAAACGGTATATCTCACACCCTCCCCGGGGCATCGTGATCGACCCGCCACGCTGGGCCTATCCTGGGATACATGGCGCGAAGCACTGGATCCTGGCTCTCCGGCCCCTCGGCCGCCCTTCCCAAGGGGGAGGACGGCACCGAGAACCTCTACAAGGGCGAGCGGCTCGGATTGCCGGAGTCGGGCCCCGGCTCGCTGGTCGGTACCGGCCGACGTCTCGCGGCCTTCATGATCGACTGGTTGATGGGCGGCGGAGTCGCGCTGCTGATCCTCGGCGGGGACGCGCTCGACGGCAGGCTCGGCAGCATCATCCTGATGGTCTGGTTCGCCGTCGGCGTGGTCACGGTGTCGCTGTTCTCCTTCACCCCCGGTCAGTACTGCGTGGGATTGCAGGTGGCCCGGGTCGACGCACCGGTGCCCGTCGGCATCGTGCGGGCGCTGGCCCGCCAGGTGTTGCTCGTGTTCGTCGTCCCCGCGCTGATCACCGATCTCGACGGCCGCGGCATGCACGACCGCGCCACCGGCACCGCGCTGGTTCGCACGCGCTAGTCGCCCCGCACCCGAACGCGAAGTGCCCTCGACGTGATTCACGTCGAGGGCACTTCGGTTGTGAGGGGAAGGGTCAGCGCCTGCGCATCGTGCGCTGGACGCCCTTCATCTTGGCGCCGCCGGGCAGCGGGCCCTTCGGCATGGCCGGGCCGCCGCGGGCGCCGAGCGCCGCCAGCCGCGCCTCGATCGAGTCCATCCGCTTGGTGTCGATGTTCTTCGGCAGCTTCGCGAGGTACTTCTGCAGCTGCGACAACGGCACCTGGCCCTCGTCGTTGCCGATGATGATGTCGTAGATCGGGGTGTCGCCGACGAGCCGCGCGGTCTTCTTCTTCTCCTGCGCGAGAAGGGACTTGACCCGCTGCGGCGAACCCTCGGCGACCAGGATGACGCCCGGCCTGCCGATCACCCGGTGCACGGCGTCGAGCTGGGTGGTGCCCGCGATCGCGTTGGACACCCGCCAGCCGCCCTGCAGGTTGTCCAGTGCCCAGGCGCCTGCGCCTGCCTGGCCCTCGGCCTTGCCGTACACGGTCTTCTGCACGCGCCTGCCGAAGATGATGAACGCGGCGAGCACGCCGAGCAGGATGCCGATCGGCAGCAGGAACCACTGGATTCCGAAGATGAGGCCGACCAGGAAGAACAGCACGGCGAGCCCGACGACGGCACCGATCATCAGCGGCAGCAGCAGCTTGTCTTCCTTGCGCTGCATCTGGAACGCCTGCCAGAGCTGGCTCCTGCGCTCCTTCGATGCCTGCTTACGGGCCGCTTTCGCCGCAGCCTTCGCCTCTTTGGTGGGCTTGCCCTTGCCGTTCGCCATACGTCACAGGATACGTCCCTGGCCGGAGGCCAATCGCACCCGAGTGGTGGTCGGGCTCAGGCGCGGGCGAGCCGCTCCATCAGCGAGCTGGCTTCCTGCGAGGCGCTGCCCCCGTCGGCGAGATGTGCCTGGCCCTCGGGCAGCTCGCGGCCGTGATGCGCCATCGCCTGTGCGTAGAGGCGACCGGCCCGGTAGGAGGAGCGGACCAGGGGTCCGGCCATCACGCCCGCGAAGCCGAGTTCGGTGGCGAACTCGGAGTGCTCGACGAACTCCTCCGGCTTGACCCACCGCTCGACGGGATGATGCCGCGGCGAGGGACGCAGATACTGGGTGATGGTGATGATGTCGCAGCCGGCCTCGTGCAGGTCGACCAGCGCCTGACGGATCTCCTCGGGCGTTTCGCCCATGCCGAGGATCAGGTTCGACTTGGTGACGAGTCCGAAGTCGCGGGCGGCGGTGATGACGCCGAGCGAGCGCTCGTACCGGAACGCGGGCCGGATGCGCTTGAAGATCCGCGGCACGGTCTCGACGTTGTGCGCGAGGACCTCAGGCCGCGACTCGAACACCTCGGCCAGCAGATCCGGCTTGCCGTTGAAGTCGGGGATCAGGTTCTCGACGCCGGTGCCGGGATTGAGGGCGTGGATCTGACGGACCGTCTCGGCGTACAGCCAGGAGCCGCCGTCCTCGAGGTCGTCGCGGGCGACGCCGGTGATCGTGGAGTACCGCAGACCCATCGCCTGCACCGACTCGGCGACACGGCGGGGCTCGTCGCGGTCGAGCGCGTCCGGCTTGCCGGTGTCGATCTGGCAGAAATCGCATCGGCGGGTGCACTGTTCACCGCCGATGAGGAAGGTGGCCTCGCGGTCCTCCCAGCACTCGTAGATGTTGGGGCAGCCCGCTTCCTCGCAGACCGTGTGCAGACCCTCCCGCTTGACCAGGCCCTTGAGCTCGGAGTACTCCGGGCCCATCTTCGCTCGGGTCTTGATCCAGTTGGGTTTGCGTTCGATGGGGGTCTCCGCGTTTCGGATCTCGATACGGAGCAGCTTGCGTCCTTCTGGGGCCACAGTCACGGCTCCGATGCTACGCCCGGCGCGAGGACGTCGATCGACCGGGAGACGGCAGGCGATGGGCGTCAGGCGAACCGGTGCGTGGTGAAGCGGGTCGGCGCGGCCGCGGCCGCCTCGTCGAAGGTGATGCGCTCGATGTCGTGCTCGGTGACCCGGAGCTCGCCGTCGAGCGCGGCCGCGACCGCGGCGACGACCGCCGGGGTGATCTCGGCGACGGTCACCGTCCGCCCGAGTTCGCGCGAGAGCGAGGTGACGCCCGCGTCGGCGATGCCGCACGGGATGATCTCGTCGAAGGCCCCGAGGTCCGCGTCGCAGTTGATCGCGAAGCCGTGCATGGCGACCCCGCGCTGCATCCGCACGCCGATCGCGGCGATCTTGCGCTCGGGCAGCCAGGTCCCGCCGGTCAGCGAGGCGGGCAGCCACACCCCGGAGCGGCCCTCGACGCGTCCGCATCCGATGCCGAGGTCGGTGCAGACGGAGATCAGTGCCTCCTCGATCCGCCGGACGTAGTTCACGACGTCGACCGGCACGGCGAGCTTGACGATCGGGTAGCCGACCAACTGTCCGGGCCCGTGCCAGGTGATCTTGCCGCCGCGGTCCACGTCGATCACCGGGATGCCGTCGGTGGGCCGGTCCTCCGGGGCGGTGCGACGCCCGGCGGTGTAGACGGACGGATGCTCGAGCAGCAGCAGGGTGTCACGCCCGCTGTCCGCGGCCCGATCGGCGACGAGCTCGCGCTGCAGCTCCCATGCCGCCAGGTAGTCGAGGGTGCCGAGGCTCCTCACCTCGAGGGGATCCGTGCTGAACCGAACCGAGGAAGTGGTGCCCATGCGGCACACGTTACGCCGGACTCGTCGTCCGGCTCGGCGCGGCCGCGGCCGAGGGCGGTCAGTCCGACAGCGCGGCGTCGATGGCCTCGCCGATGGTGTTGTGGTGGAAGGTGAATCCGGCGCTCTCCAGCGCCGCGGGCAGGACCCGCTGCCCGGTCAGCGCGACCTCGTCGGCGATCTCGCCCACGACGGCGCGCACCGCGAATCCGGGCACCACCCACGGTGTCGGGCGGTGCAGGGCGCGGCCCAGCTCGGTGGTGAACGACGCGTTGGTCGCGGGCGACGGCCCGACGAGGTTCACCGGGCCGCTCAGCGTCTCGGTGCGTAGCGCGAACGCGATGGCGTCGAGCTCGTCCTCGAGGGAGATCCAGGACAGGTACTGCCGCCCGGTGCCGAGCCGGCCGCCGAGCCCGAGCCGGAACAGCGGACGCAGGCGGCCGAGCAGCCCGCCCCGCGGTGAGATCACCGCCGCGCTCCGCAGCAGCACGGTGCGCACCCCGGCCTCCCGGGCGGGCACCGTCGCCGCCTCCCAGTCCCGACACAGGTCGGCCAGGAATCCGGTGCCCTGCGCCGCGGTCTCGTCGACGACCCGCTCGCCGGTGTCGCCGTAGTAGCCGACGGCGCTGGCGTTGAGCAGCGTCGGCACCCCGGCATCGGCGACCGCCCGCGAGATCACGTCGGTGGAGGTGATCCGGCTGTCCCGCAGCGTCTGCTTGAACGCGCCGTTCCACCGGGTGTCACCGAAGTTGGTGCCGCACAGATTCACCACCGCGTCCGCGCCGGCGAGGGCGCGCTCGTCCAGCTCGGCGCGCTCGGGCACCCACCGGAACTCGTCAGGCCCCGCGGCAGGCCGGCGCACCAGCCGACGGATCTCGTGGCCGTCCGCCCGCAGCGAAGCCACAAGGGATGACCCGATCAAGCCGGACGAGCCGGCGATTGTCACTCGCATCGTGCTGCCTCCTGACGCCGACGGGGGCACCATCGGTGATCCGATGGCGCCCCCGACGGGCGTGTCCGTGCTGCCGATCTACTGGCCGAGCGGTAGAGCTAGAGTCCCAGGTCCGCCTCGAACGACGCTTCCTCGAGACGCTGCTTGATCGTGGTGAGGAACCGACCCGCGTCGGCGCCGTCGATCAGGCGGTGATCGTAGGTGAGCGGCAGGTAGCACATCGACCGGACGCCGATGGACTCGTTGCCGTTCTCGTCGGTGATCACCATCGGGCGCTTGACGATCGCGCCCGTGCCGAGCATGGCGGCCTGCGGCGGCACCAGGATCGGGGTGTCGAACAGGGCGCCCTGGCTGCCGATGTTGGTCACCGTGAAGGTGCCACCGGCCAGCTCGTCCGGCTTGAGGCCGCCGGAGCGGGCGCGCTTGGCGATGTCCGCGATCGCCCGGGCCAGGCCAGCCAGCGACAGGTCGCCCGCGTTGTGGATCACCGGGGAGAGCAGGCCCTGCTCGGTGTCCACGGCGATGCCGAGGTGCTCGGCCGCGTGGTAGGTGATCTCCTTGGCGTCCTCGTTGTAGCTGGCGTTGACGTTCGGGTGTGCCCCGAGCGCCTCGACGACGGCCTTCGCGAAGAACGGCAGGAAGGTCAGGTTCACGCCCTCGCGCTCGGCGAACCCGGCCTTGGCCTGGGCCCGCAGGGCGACGATCTTGGTGACGTCGACCTCGAAGGTCTGGGTCAGCTGCGCGGTGGTCTGCAGCGACTCCCGGGTCTTGACCGCGGTGATCTGGCGGATCCGGTTGACCTTCTGGGTGGTGCCGCGCAGGTGCGCGAGCTCGGGCCGGACACCCGCGGCAGGTGCGGCCGGGGCCGCGGCAGCGGGGGCAGCGGTCGTCGAGGCTGCGGCCGGGGCCTTCGCCTCGGCTGCGGCCAGCACGTCCTGCTTGCGGATCCGTCCACCGACGCCGGTGCCGGCGACCGTCGACAGGTCGACGTTGTTGTCCGTGGCCAGCTTTCGGACCAGGGGGGTCACGTACGGGCTGCCGTCACCGGACGGTGCGGCCGCCGGAGCCGGCGCTGCCGGAGCGGGTGCCGGTGCCGGGGGTGCCGGGGGTGCGACCGGAGGAGCCGGGGGGGTCGGGGGTGCGACCGGAGGAGCCGGGGGTGCCGGGGGAGCCGGCGGCGCGGCAGGCGCGGCGGCGGGGGCGCCCGAACCGATGACGGCGAGCTGGCCGCCGACGGGGACGGTGTCGTCCTCCTGGGCGCTGATCTCGAGCAGCGTGCCCGCGACGGGCGAGGGGATCTCGGTGTCGACCTTGTCGGTCGAGACCTCGAGCAGAGGCTCGTCGACGGCGACCGAATCGCCGACTGCCTTGAGCCAGCGGGTGACGGTGCCCTCGGTCACGGATTCGCCGAGTTCCGGCATGGTGATCGGGGTTCCGGACGCCGCGGCGGGGGCCGGGGCGGCGGGTGCCGGGGCAGCGGGTGCCTCTGCGGCGGGCGCCGGCGCTGCGGCCGGTGCGGGTGCGGGTGCGGCGGCGGGCTCCGGGGCGGCTGCGGGCGCGGCGGCTTCTCCTGCCGCGCCGATCACGGCGAGCTCTCCGCCGATCTCGACGGTCTCATCCTCGTGCGCGACGATCTTGGTCAGCACGCCTGCCACCGGGGAAGGGATCTCGGTGTCGACCTTGTCAGTGGAGACCTCGAGCAAGGGCTCGTCGACTTCGACCGTATCTCCTTCCTGCTTGAGCCACCTCGTGACAGTCCCCTCGGTAACGCTCTCACCAAGAGCTGGCATCTGGACGGAGAAGGCCATGCTTTTGACTCCTCGACAGTTGTGTTCGGGTTGTTGAGTTTTGCCGACTTGTGGTCGAAATCCATTGTGCGTGTCGTACTGGGTCCACGGGGCGTGTTGCGAACCGTGAACCTCGCGGCCCCATCCTGTCATTGATCGGATTCGCCCGTCCTATGAGGGCCTGGTCACATGTTCCACATTCAGTTCTCAGCAAGCGCTGGCAAACTTGAAACTGGTCAGAACGGGCGGTCGCGCCACGGCGGGAGGAGGTAGGACGTGGGTCTTTTCAGCAGGCTCTCGAGGGGACGGGCGGGTTCCGGCAGGCACGGCACGCGCGGACCCGACGCCCAGTACCTGGCGAACTGGGTGCACACGCACACCGGGGTCGAGGCCTACGTGGAGCCGCAGACCACCGTCACGCCGGTCACGGTCGTGCTGGTCGCGAACGACGGGGAATGGACGCGCCGCCCGGTCGGCGGGGTGCACGGAGCCCGCCGCCTCGGTGAGGATCTGCACATTCCCGTGTACGACGTCCACAAGACCGGGTATCCGCAGCGAATGCGCGACTACGACGCCCGGCAGAAGATCCTCCGCAACCGCGCCCGCGAGGCGTAGCGGCTGCGCCGCCCGTGCGTCTTTCCGGCCCCGCCGCGGGCCGGAAAGACGCACCGGGTGTCAGCCCTGCTGGTCGATGTCCTCGAGCACGCTGATCATGGTTCGCACCGGGACCCCGGTTCCGCCCTTGCCGGTGAAGCCGAACGGCCCGCCGGTGTTGTAGGCCGGGCCTGCCACGTCGATGTGCGCCCACTGCACGCCCTCGGCGACGAATTCCTTGAGGTAGATGGCGGCGGCGAGCATGCCGCCCCAGCGGTGGTTGGTGACGTTGGCCAGGTCGGCGACCTTCGAGTTGAGGTCCGCGCGCAGCTCACCGGGCAGCGGCATCGCCCAGGCGTTCTCGCCGATCTGCTGCGAGATGTTCGCGACGCGGTCACGGAACTCGTCGGTGCCCATCACACCGGGCGTGCGGTTGCCGAGCGCCACCATCTGCGCCCCGGTCAGGGTGGCGGTGTCGATCAGGTAGTCGGGCTTCTCCTCGCAGGCACGCACGATCGCGTCGGCCAGGATCAGCCGTCCCTCGGCGTCGGTGTTGATGACCTCGACCGTGGTGCCGCCGTACTGGGTGAGCACGTCACCGGGGCGCTGCGCGGTGCTGGACGGCATGTTCTCGGCCATCGGCACCCAGGCGTCGACGCCGACCTTCAGGCCGAGCTTTGCTGCCAGCACGACCGTCGCGACGACCGCCGCGGCGCCGCCCATGTCGGAGGTCATGTTCTCCATGCCCGCGGCAGGCTTGATCGAGATGCCGCCGGTGTCGAAGGTGATGCCCTTGCCGACCAGGGCAACGGACTTGCCGCCGGACCCCTTGTGGGTGAGCCGGACCAGGCGCGGCTGACGGGAGGAGCCCTTGCCGACGCCGAGGATGCCGCCGAAGCCGCCCTTCTCGAGCGCCTTCTCGTCGAGGATCTCGACGTCGAGCCCGGCCGCTTTGCCGAGCGCCTCGGCGCGGGCGGCGAACTCCTCCGGGAAGAGGTGGCTCGGTGGGGTGTTCACGAACTCACGCGCGGTGGCGACGGCCTCGGCGATCGCGGCGGACCGGGCGAGGGTGCTCTCGGACTCCTGGTCGCCGGGCTCCTCGACGAGCAGCTCCACGCGTGCGAGCGGCTTGCCGTTGTCCTTCGGCGCCGACTTGGCCGACTTGAACCGGGTGAAGGTGTATGCGCCGAGGTAGAAGCCCTCCGCGGCCGCGCCGAGGTCGAGGGCGGACAGCGTGGTGGCCGCGACGGCCGTCCCGGCCAGTGCGCGGGCCGCGACGCCCGCGCACTCGCGGATCCGCTGGGCGTCGACGTCGTCGGGGTCGCCGAGCCCCACCGCGAGGATGCTGGCGACGCCCGAGCCCGCGGGTGCCGGTATCCGGGTCAACTCCTCGGACTTGCCGGTGGCCCCGACCGCGACCAGCCCGGCCAGCACCGCCTCTGCGGTCGCGTCGTCGAGCGCGTCGCCGACCGAGGCCTCCGGGCCCTCGGCGCCCTTGGTGAGGCCGATGACGAGGACCTCCACCGACTCGGCGACGGATCCGGCCAGCGCGAGCTCGGGGCCGAGGGGTGCGGTGGGGGGCTTGGCGGCACTCACTTCGATCTCCTGATCTGTTGGTGAACAACTGCGGGCCAACTCTAGTGCGGGGGCAACGCCCGAGTCGGCTAGCGTGTTCGCCCATGAGCGACGCTGAACTCTTGCAGGGCCCCCTCCGCGCGGTGCACGCCGAACTGGGCGCCACCTTCGCCCCGTTCGGCGGCTGGGAGATGCCGGTTTCCTATGCGGGTGTGGTGGCCGAGCACACCGCGGTCCGCGAGACCGTCGGCGTCTTCGACGTCAGCCACCTGGGCAAGGCGCTCGTCGTCGGACCCGGCGCGGCGGAGTTCGTGAACGCCTCTCTGACCAACGATCTGGGCAAGATCGGGCCCGGCCAGGCGCAGTACACCCTTTGCGCCACGGAGACGGGCGGCGTCACCGACGACCTGATCGCCTACTACGTCAGCGACGAGGAGGTCTTCCTCGTCCCCAACGCGGCCAACACCGCTGCCGTCGTCGCCGAGCTGGCTGCCAAGGCGCCCGCAGGGATCACGGTGACCGACCAGCACCGCGAGTTCGGTGTGCTCGCCGTGCAGGGGCCGAAGTCCGCGGATATCCTTGCCGCGCTGGGGCTTCCGTCCGACATGGAGTACATGTCGTACGCCGACGCCACCTTCGGGGGAGTCACCGTCCGGGTCTGCCGCACCGGGTACACCGGCGAGCGCGGCTACGAGCTGCTGCCCGCGTGGGACGACTGCGAGAAGGTGTTCCGCGCACTCGTCGCCGAGGTCCGTGCCGCGGGCGGCGAGGTCGCCGGGCTCGGTGCCCGCGACACCCTGCGCACCGAGGCGGGCTACCCGCTGCACGGTCACGAACTGTCGACGGAGATCTCGCCGCTGCAGGCGCGCTGCGGCTGGGCGATCGGGTGGAAGAAGCCGGAGTTCTGGGGTCGCGCCGCGCTGGTTGCCGAGAAGGAGGCGGGACCGGCCCGCAAGATGTGGGGCATCAAGGCGCTCGACCGCGGCGTGCTGCGCCAGGGTCAGACCGTCATGCGTGACGGCGCCCCGATCGGGGAGACCACCTCGGGCACCTTCTCGCCGACCCTCAAGGTCGGGATCGCGCTGGCGCTCATCGATACCGATTCGGGTGTCGGAGCGGGGGATCAGATCGAGGTCGACGTGCGCGGCAGGGCGTTGCGCTGCGAGGTCGTCAACCCGCCGTTCGTCCCCGTCCACACCAAGTAACCGCCCTCACCCGGTTCGATAGGATTCCCGCCATGACTGGTGTTCTCGACTTCACGCGCATCCCGCACCCCTCGCCCGCCACCGCCGCGGAGCGCGAACGGGTGCTGGCTGCTCCCGGGTTCGGGAAGTACTTCACCGATCACATGGTGACGATCGACTACACCGAGGGACGTGGGTGGCACAGCGCGACCGTGCAGCCGTACGCCCCGCTCCAGCTGGACCCGGCGGCCATGGTGCTGCACTACGGCCAGGCGATCTTCGAGGGGCTCAAGGCCTACCGCCAGCAGGACGGGTCCATCGCCTCGTTCCGGGTGACCGCGAACGCGGACCGGTTGCGTGCCTCGGCCCGCCGCATCGCGATGCCCGAGCTGCCCGACGACCTGTTCCTGGCCTCGATCACGGAGCTGCTCGCGGTGGACCGGGACTGGGTGCCGGCCCCGGGCGGCGAGGACTCGCTGTACATGCGCCCGTTCATGATCTCGACCGAGGTCGGGCTCGGGGTGCGTCCGTCCACCGAGTACCGGTACCTGCTGATCGCCTCGCCTGCCAGCGCCTACTTCCCGCGCGGGGTGAAGCCGGTGAGCGTGTGGCTGTCCACCGAGTACGTGCGTGCGGCTCCCGGCGGCACCGGAGCGGCCAAGTTCGCTGGCAACTACGCGGCCTCGCTGGTCGCGCAGGCGCAGGCCGCCGACGAGGGCTGCGACCAGGTGGTGTGGCTCGACGCGAAGGAGCGCTGCTACGTCGAGGAGATGGGCGGGATGAACCTGTTCTTCGTCTTCGGGTCCGGCTCGTCCGCCCGGCTGGTGACCCCGGAGCTGTCCGGTGCGCTGCTGCCCGGCATCACCCGCGACTCGCTGCTGACGCTGGCCACCGATGCGGGGTTCGCGGTCGAGGAGCGCAAGATCAGCACGGACGAGTGGCGCGAGAAGGCCGCCTCCGGCGAGATCACCGAGGTGTTCGCCTGCGGCACGGCCGCGGTGATCACCCCGGTCGGCACGGTCAAGTCGGCCGCGGGTGAGTTCACCATCGGCGACGGTGAGTCGGGCGAGGTCACGATGGCCCTGCGTGACACCCTCACCGGGATCCAGCGCGGCACCTTCGCGGACACCCACGGCTGGATGTCCACGCTGGCCTGAGGTCGCGCCGCGCCTTGTGAGGCTCGGGCACCGGGTGTACACCTGGAGCCATGGGCGTCGCACGTCAGATCGGCTCGCTGCGCCGCGTGTTTCCCACGGCCCGTCGCAACAGGTCGGACGCATTCCGCTGGCTCGGCAGGCGACCGCAGCTGCTCGCGGCGATCGCCGTGCACGAGGTCGCCCTGGTGACCAGCGGGAAGGTCGACATGCGGCTCAAGGCGCTGGGTGAGATCAAGGCGGCCGCGCTGACCAATTGCGAGTACTGCCTCGACATCGGATCGGCGTTCGCCCGCGACCTCGGCCTGTCCGACGCGCAGCTGCGCGCCCTCTCGGCCTTCCGTGACAGCGACGAGTTCGACGACACCGAGAAGCTGGTCCTCGAGCTGGCCGAGGCGATCAGCCGCACGCCTGCCCACATCGGCGACGATCTGCGCGCGCGGCTCCTCGACAGGTTCAGCAGGACACAGCTCACGGAGCTCGCCGCGGCGATCGCATGGGAGAACCATCGTGGCCGGCTGAACCAGGCCCTCGGAATCCGGCCGTCTGGCTTCTCCGACGGCGCGTTCTGCGTCGTTCCCGAGAAGTAGCGCCCGAGCCCGACCCCGTCCGCGAACACCGTCTCCTGCCACCCGGAATCGTTCAGCTCGCGGGCGCCAGGCGCCGGGCGAGCATCCGCCCGACCCTGTGCAGCGGCGCCGGATCCTGTTGCGCCCTGGCGAGAACGAGCGCGCCCTCGAGCGCGGAGAGCGTCAGGACCGCCTCGTCGGCGGCCTCCTCGGGCGCCCAGCCGTCCGCCTCGAGCCGAGCGGCGAGCAGGGACAGCCAGGAGTCGTAGCCGTCGGCGCAGGACGCCCTGATGACGGGTGATTCGGTGGCGGCGTCGAGGGTGGCGGTGGCCAGCGCGCAGCCGCGCTCGTAGTCGGAGTCCACCAGCCGCGCCGCCAGCGCCGCGGCGAAGGCGGCCACCGCCGTTCCTGAGTCGGGCGAGCTGTCCAGGAGGTGCGAGATGAAGGCGGCCATCGTCGAACCCCGGTGTCGCAGAGCGACTCCTGCGAGCTCCTCCTTGCCGCCTGGGAAATGGAAGTACAGCGACCCCTTGGTCGTGCCGCTCTCCGACAGCACCTCGGCCATTCCGGTGCCGGTGTAACCGCGGCGCTGCAGCAGATCTGCGGCCGCCTCGACGAGCTGATCGCGCGTAGACATGGCATCACTGTACCAGTCGGTACTCATCAGATTCAGTCCCTACATGGGCATATGTGATGGACTATTGACACACTAGACCGATCGGTACAGGATTCGGCGCACTGCGGTGCACCGGGTGCCGCCGAATCGGAAGGTGGTTGGCATGAGCGAGACGATCGGACCGGCGGTGCTCGGTCCCGACGAGGATCCGGCAGGCACCCTCGCGTCCTCGGGGGTGCGAATCATGGTGCGCGACAATCAGACCGACGGCGGCTTCGCCCTCGTCGAGCATCGGGTCCCGCCAAGGCGGCTGACCTCGCCGGTGCACCGGCACGCCAGGGAGGACGAGTACACGGTGGTGCAGTCGGGGCGGGTCGCCGCACTTCTCGGTGACCGGGTGGTCTACGCCGAGGCGGGCGCGATGATCTTCAAGCCGAGGGGGCAGTGGCACGCGGTGTGGAACCCCGACGACCGTGAGGCGCGATTCCTCGAGATCATCACACCCGGTGGCCTCGAGGGCCTGTTCGAGCAGGTTCCTGAGCTGCCAGCCGACGGCAGCCTTCCCGATACGTCCGCACTCACCGAGCGTTTCGGCATCGAATTCGACCTGGTCGCAACCGCGGAGCTGGTGCGCACCCAGGGGGTGAGCTTCGGCCCACATTCCGGATAGCGGTCACGTCGGGCGTGAGGGGCGTCGGGTTCGTGCTCAGCCGCCGAGCATGAACCCGATGGCAACCATCGTCACCGACACCTCGAGCGCCGCGCCGAGCACGTCCCCGGTGAGGCCGCCGAACCGGCGGGCGCAGTGCCGGGTCAGCAGCGCCGTCGCGGCCAGCGCCGCGAGCACCACGACCGGTCCCTGCCACCAGCGGCCGGGCACAGCGAACACGGCCGCCGCGGTCACCGTCAGCGACCACAGCGCGCACGACCACCGGCCCTGGCTGTCGGCGACCAGCGCACCGAACCCGGTCGGGCCCGCCGCGGGGACCCCGCGCCTGCAGGCGAGGACGACCGCCACCCGGCCCGCCGCCACCGCGACACCGATCGCGATCCACTGCCCGGACTGGGCCAGCGAGCCGAACGAGAGTGCCTGTGCGCCGATGCAGACGATGAGGGCGACGACCCCGAAGGGGCCGATGCCGCCGCCGCGCATCACCTCGAGGGCACGCTCGGGCGGGCCGTAACAGCCGAGCCCGTCGACGGTGTCCGCCAGTCCGTCGACGTGCATGCCGCGGGTGAGCAGCGCCAGCGCCGCCACCGTGACCAGCCCGGCCAGGGCCGGATCGAGCGAGGCCGCGAGCAGCAACCAGAGGGCGCCGGCGCAGACGGCACCGAGCAGCAGCCCGACCACCGGGGTCGCGGCGATGGCCCGTCGGCCCGCGGTCCTGTCGATCGTCTGCGCGTCGGGATCGTGGCGGGCGGGCAGCACCGTCAGCCAGGACAGCGCGAGCCGGATCCCGCCGAGCGCGTTGGTCACCGTCAGTGCGCCTCGGCCCCGGTCTCGTCGTCGGCCTCGGAATCGGTTGTCTGCTCACCGGATTCGGTGCTCACGCCCGCGTCGGCGAACGTCGCCATGTCGGCGAGGGCGGCGACCGCGGACTGCAGCACGGGCAGCGCCACCAGCGCGCCGGACCCCTCGCCGAGCCGCATGCCCAGTTCGAGGATCGGGTCGAGCCGCAGGTGCTTGAGCGCGATCGTGTGCGCGGGCTCGGTGGAGCGGTGCCCGGCGACCCACCACTCGCGGGCGCCGGGAGCCAGGTCCTCCGCGACCATGGCGGCGGCCGTCACCACGACGCCGTCGAGGATGACGGGGGTCCGGCGCAGCGCGGCCTGGGCGAGGAACCCGGCCATCGCCGCCAGGTCCGCGCCCGCACCAACGCGCAGCAGCGCCACCGGGTCGGCGGTGACGGGCCGGACCCGGCGCATCGCGTCGCGGATGGCGGCGGTCTTGCGGATCCAGCCTGCGTCGTCGACGCCGGTGCCGCGACCGACCGCGGCGACCGGTTCGGTGTTGGTCAGCGCGGCGATCAGCACCGTCGCGGGGGTGGTGTTGCCGATGCCCATGTCGCCCGCGATGAGCAGGTCGACGCCGCTGTCGATCTCCTCGTCGGCGATGGCGCGCCCCGCCGCGATGGCCCGCAGCGTCTCCGATTCGCTGAGCGCGTCCTCGCGGTCGATGGAGCCGCTCGAGCGCCGGACCTTGTGCGTGGAGACGGTGGGGTCGGTGTCGGTCGCGACGGCGATGTCGACCACCCGGACCCCCGCCCCGGTGGTGGCGGCGAGCGCGTTCACGGCCGCGCCGCCCGCCTGGAAGTTGGCCACCATCTGCGCGGTCACCTCGGCGGGGTACGCGGACACGCCGTGCGCGGTCACGCCGTGGTCGCCCGCGAAGACGACGACCCGGGGGCGAGCGAACACCCGGGGCGGGCACTGGCCCTGGCAGGCCGCGGCCCATCCGCCGAGCGCCTCGAGCCGGCCGAGCGAGCCCGCGGGCTTGGTCAGCTGCTGCTGGCGGGCGTCGGCCTCGGCCGCGACGGCCGGGTCCGGGGGCGTGACGGCCTCGAAGGCCGCCTCGGATGGGATGCCCGATTCGGTTGTCACAGTTGACCTCTCACTTCAGCGCGGTACCGCTTGAACGTGTCACTTGAAATAGGCGTCACTTGAGTCTGGTGGCCAGCCCGGCTACCACGAGAAGCACCTCGTCGCAGACCTGGGCCATCCTCGCGTTGAGGGAGCCGATCTCGTCTCGGAACAGTCGACCGGACCGGGTCTCGGGGATCACGCCGAGGCCCACCTCCGGGCTGACCAGGACGAGTCTGCCGCGATGGTCCGCGACGGCGTCGACCAGGTCGTCGATGCGCGGGGCGAGGGTGCCTCGCGGGAGCTCCCAGGCCTGCGCCGCGTCCATCTCCGCGGTCAGCCAGGTGCCGAGATCGTCGACCATGGTCGGGGCGGCGTCGGCGCGCAGCAGCTCGGCGAGCCCGGCGCCGGTCGCGCTCTCGACGGTGGTCCACTCGCGCGGTCGGCGGCTGCGATGCGCCTCGATCCGCTCCTCCCAGTCGGCATCGGCGGCGTCGAGGCGGGCGGTGGCGATGTAGCGGACGGCGGTCGGCGCGGATCCGTCCATCAGGGCCTCGGCGAGACCGGACTTGCCGGATCGTGCCCCGCCGAGCACGAGGGTGCGTAGCGGCGGCTGTGGGGCGGGGGACGGCACGAACTAGACGGTACCAACGGCAGGGGCGCGGTCGCCGAACCGTCGGCGGTAGTCGGCTGGAGCCAGCCCGACCTGCCGGTGGAAGTGGTGGCGCAAGAGCGCGCCGGACCCGAATCCGCAGCGGCTCGCGATCTCCTCGAGCCCGTAGCCGGTCTCCTCGAGGAGCTGCTGGGCCAGCAACACCCGTTGCGTCGTCAGCCATTTGACCGGGGTGGTCCCGGTCTCGGCCGCGAACTTCCGCGCGAAGGTGCGGGTCGACATCGTCGACCGTGCGGCCAGGCTCTCGATGCTGTGGGCGGCGTCGAGGTGTTCGCTCATCCATCGCAGGGTGTCGGTGATGCTGTCGTCTGCGCAGTCGACCACGGCCCGTTCGATGAACTGGCGCTGTCCGCCGTCCCGTTGCGGCGGTACGACCATGCGCCGCGCGATGGTGTTCGCGACCGCGCTACCGAGTTCGCGCCGGACCAGGTGCAGGCAGGCGTCGATCCCGGCGGCGGTGCCCGCGCTGGTGATGAGGTCGCCCTCGTCGACGAAGAGGACGTCCGGGTCGACGGTGGTGGTGGGAAAGGCGCGGGCGAGCTCGTCCGCGTGAACCCAGTGGGTGGTGCACTTGCGTCCGTCGAGCAGTCCCGCGGCCCCGGCCAGGAACGCGCCCGAGCAGACCGTGAGCACGGTGGCGCCCGAGGCCGCGGCCTCCCGCAACGCCGCGACGACGGCGGGCGGAAAGTCGGTGCGGATCGCGGAGGCCGGAATCGCGATCAGGTCCGCCCCGCGCAGCCCGTCGAGTCCGTGCTCGGGGGTGATGGAGATGCCGGGGGTGACGGACGTCAGCGGCACGCCTGCCTCCGGACCACAGACCCGGAAGTCGAAGGCGGGCAGGCCGACCGACGTGCGGTCGACGCCGAACACCTCGCAGACCACGCCGAACTCGAACATGGCGGCATGGTCGACGAGGAGCACCGCGACCGAGGACAACATGAGCACAGTATATGGCGCGATATTGACGAACTATGTCATTGCTGCCACTGTTGGCGGCAAATCTATGGCCGCAAAATTGCAGCCATGACCACATTCATAGCGCTCGTCCTGCTGATGATCGCGCTACAGGGAGTCTTCGTGGCGGTCGCCCGCCGTGGCCGGGACCGGGAGCCTGCCGGCATCCGGCGGTACCAGTTCAACCACTTTCGGCCCGACCCCGCCTCGGGTTCGGTGAACGTCGTCGATCGCGACGCCGAACGGATGTTCGCCGACCTCCAGGCCGTGCGGCACCGGGCGCCGCACAGCTGAGGGGTGCCTACTAGACGGCGTCGCCGGGGGAGACCCGGGGCTGCGGCGCCCGCATCTTCCGGATCTGAGAGGCCCGGACGAACGCGTACCAGCCCAGCTTCAGGCCGCCGTCCATGGTGTCGGGGAACCTCTCACGGACCTGCCGATTGATGGTGCGGCCCATGATGTACCCCTCGGCCAGCATGAACAACATCAGCACCAACATGCCCAGCGTCACGATCGACTGGATCGCGGGGCTCAGGAACATCGCCATGATCAGCAGCAGCGCCAGCGGCATGAACAGCCCGACCAGGTGCCTGCGGGAGTCGACGAGGTCGCGGACGTAGGCGCGCACGGGGCCCTTGTCGCGCGGCAGCAGGTACTTGTCCTCACCCGCGAGCATCCGGGCGCGTCGATCGGCTGCGGTCGCCCGGCGCTCCGCGGAGGCCTGCTTGCGCTCCTCCTTGCTGCCCTGGGTCTGCTTGCGGCGAGCCCGCGCTTCCTTTGCGGTCAGCGGCGCGGGTGCGACCGGGCCGCGTCGCTTGCTCTCGGCCTCGCGGCGCTTCGGGGTCGGCCTGCCCTTGCCCTCGGTCTCGGACGGGGAGGTCAGTTCGACCGCGGTCGACTCGACGACCTCATGGTCGCCGTTGTCGGGGGTGTCGGAGTTTCCTCGGCGCAGCAGCTTCACCCCTTCAGGTTACTTGCCGTGCGCGTGCATCGATTCGCACCCGTCCCGTCGGGATGGACACGGGGTCACCCCGCGCCGCGCTGCCGGGCGGCGCCGCCGGTCCTACACTCGGCCGATGCGAGTGCTGATCGCGCCGGATTCGTTCGGGGACACCCTCACAGCGGTACAGGCCGCCGCGGCGATGGCGGCAGGCTGGTCCGCGGGCAGACCCGACGACGAGCTGGCCCTGGCGCCGCAGTCGGACGGCGGGCCCGGGTTCGTCGACGTGCTCGCGGCCCGGATCGGCGAGCCGATCGGCGTGACCGTCGACGGCCCGCTCGATGAGCCCGTGCGGGCCCGCTGGCTGGCCGCGGGGGACACCGCCTACCTCGAATCGGCACAGGCGTGCGGACTTGCGTTGCTCGGCGGGCCGCCGGATCCGCGCACCGCGGTCGCCGCGCACAGCCGTGGCGTCGGGCAGCTGATCGCCGCGGCCGTGGACGCGGGCGCAACCACGGTGGTGGTCGGGCTCGGCGGCAGCGGCTGCACCGACGGCGGCAGGGGACTGGTCGAGGTGCTCGGCGGCGGGACCGACCGCGCGGCCGTCGCGTCCGCGCGGGAGCGGCTGGCGGGGATCCGGCTGATCGCCGCCACCGACGTGCGGAACCCGCTGCTCGGTGAGCACGGCGCCGCCGCGGTGTTCGGGCCGCAGAAGGGTGCGGACGCCGCGGCCGTCGAGCTGCTGGAGCGACGCAACGCCGAGTGGTCGAGGGTGCTGGAGTCGGCCGCAGGGAGGCGGGTGGCCGACGACGAGGGGGCCGGCGCGGCGGGCGGGATCGGGGCGTCGTTGCTGGCGCTCGGCGCGACGCGGGAATCGGGTGCCGCGGTCGTCGCGACCCACACCGGGCAGGAGTCGCTGCTGGCGTCCGCCGACCTGGTGCTCACCGGGGAGGGGAGGTTCGACCACCAGTCGCTGCGGGGCAAGGTGGTGATCGCCCTCGCCGAGGCGGCGGCGGGGCACGGGGTGCCGACCGTGGTGATCGCGGGTCAGGTGCAGCTCGAGGCGGGCGCGTCCGCGGGCGCAGGCCTGCGCGCGGTGCACTCGGTGGCGGACCACGCCGGCTCGGTGCGCCTGGCGATGTCCGATGCGGCTGGTCAGCTGCGCGCACTCACCGAGAAGGTGGCCTGGCAGTGGCCGCAGGAGGGGTGATGGCACGGCCGCCGGTGGCGCGGTAGGGGCGCGGCGCGGCACACTGGAGTCGGTCCGACCCGGAACAATGTCGACGGCGCCGTCATCGTCGTCGGCCCCGTCAGGAATACTGCACGGCAGAGTACCGTTGAAGCGTTCACGGGTTTGGTACGAGCGAACAGGGAGAGCCCATGACTGTGCAGAACGAGACGACAGCCCCCGTCGAGACGGAGGCGCACAAGGTCACCATGACCGACGCCGCCGCGTCGAAGGCCAAGGCGCTGCTCGACCAGGAAGGTCGCGACGACCTCGCGCTGCGCATCGCCGTGCAGCCGGGCGGCTGCGCCGGACTGCGTTACCAGCTCTTCTTCGACGACCGGAACCTCGACGGTGACCTGGTCGTCGACTTCGGTGGCGTCAGCCTCGCGGTCGATCGGATGAGCGCGCCGTACGTCGAGGGCGCCTCGATCGACTTCGTCGACACCATCGAGAAGCAGGGCTTCACGATCGACAACCCGAACGCCACCGGCTCCTGCGCCTGTGGAGACTCGTTCAACTGATCCGACCCCGCGACGTCCGCGTCGCGTGAGTCCGTCGACACCTCTGACGCGGTGCCCCACGTGGGCCCGCGTCAGAGTCGTATCCGGGGGTACCCGCCGGGGTGCTCTGGTCGCCGCGGCGGCGACGTGCCGGGTACCGTGGCAGTTTTGCGGCACATTAGTGCCGCGGCCGACGAACTGGCCGCGGTATCGACGAACTACTGAGAGGTCTCTGCGCGTGACAATTGCGGTCACCGGCTCCATCGCCACCGATCATCTGATGCGGTTCCCCGGGCGCTTCGCCGACCAGCTCCTCGCCGACCAGCTCAGCCACATCTCGCTGAGCTTCCTGGTCGACGACCTGGTGGTGCGTCGCGGCGGCGTCGGCGGCAACATCGCGTACGCCATGGGCGTGCTCGGTGGCACCCCGCTGCTCGTCGGCGCGGTCGGTGCCGACTTCGCCGAATATCGCACCTGGCTCGAGTCCGCCGGCGTCGACTGCGACTCCGTGCACGTCTCCGAGACCGCTCACACCGCGCGCTTCGTGTGCACCACCGACGAGGACATGGCGCAGATCGCGTCGTTCTACCCCGGCGCGATGAGCGAGGCAAGGGAGATCTCCCTCGACGGCATTGGCGATGGCGTCGAGCTCGTCCTGATCGGCGCGAACGACCCCGCGGCGATGATCCGGCACACCGAGCAGTGCCGCGAGCTGGGGCTGCCGTTCGCGGCCGACCCCTCGCAGCAGCTCGCCCGGCTGTCCGGCGCGGAGGCGAAGGAACTGATCGGCGGCGCGAAGTACCTGTTCACGAACGAGTACGAGTGGGGCCTGCTGCTGCAGAAGACCGAGCTCACCGAGACCGAGGTCGCGGAGCAGGTGGGACTGCGGGTGACCACGCTCGGCGCCAAGGGCGTCGAGATGGTGGACCGTGAGGGCAACTGGGTCCGCGTCGGCGTCGTGCCCGAGAAGGCAAAGGTGGATCCGACCGGTGTCGGCGACGCCTTCCGCGCCGGATTCCTGGTCGGACAGAGCGCGGGCCTCGGCCTCGAGCGGTCCGCTCAGCTCGGCTCGCTGGTGGCGGTGCTGGTGCTCGAGACCGTCGGCACCCAGGAATGGACCCTCGACCGCGACGAGGCCGTCAAGCGCCTGGCCGAGGCCTACGGCCCCGACGCCGCGGACGAGATCGGCGCCCTGCTGAAGTAAGGCGGCTACGCCGCCTGTGCGCGGTTGACGAGTCCTGAGACTCGTCAAC
>NZ_JBSGTR010000077.1:0-22203 GCF_053607505.1 Rhodococcus sp. NPDC055112 | reverse complement strand
CCCGCATCCCTGATGCGGGGCCGCGTCGTTGCTAGCGTGAGCACCGGTTCGAAAGGGGTACGCCATGTCGTCCATCGAAGAGATCCTGGAACTCGAACGGCTGGAGAAGGACATCTTCCGCGGCATCGTCGCGGACACGATGCTGACCAGGACGTTCGGCGGTCAGGTGGCCGGCCAGGCCCTGGTCTCCGCGGTCCGCACGGTCGACGAGCAGTACCGCGTGCACTCGCTGCACGGTTACTTCCTGCGGCCGGGAAACCCGACCATTCCCACCGTCTTCCTCGTCGACCGGATCAGGGACGGGCGGTCGTTCTGCACCCGCCGGGTCACCGGGGTCCAGGACGGTCAGGCGATCTTCACCATGTCCGCGTCGTTCCACGTGGGCGACATCGGAATCGAGCACGAGGACGAGATGCCCCCGGTCCCGAACCCGGAGGACCTGCCCGACACCTCGGAGATGATGAGCGAGGAACTGTCGTGGGAGTTCCGGGAGTGGGCCGACTGGGATCTGCGATTCGTGCCCGAGGACAAGGTGACTCGGCGTAGGGGTGTGCCCGCGCAGCAGCAGGTCTGGTTCCGGTACCGCCGCACGCTGCCCGAGGACCCCGTCTTCCACGTCTGCACCCTCGCCTACATGAGCGACATGACGTTGCTCGGTTCGGCGAAGGTGCCGCATCCCGACGAGGACATCCAGCAGGCCTCGCTCGACCACGCGCTGTGGTTCATGCGGCCCTTCCGGGCCGACGAGTGGCTGCTCTACGACCAGTCCTCACCGTCGGCGGGGTTCGGCCGGGCGCTGACCCAGGGCCGGATCTTCGACCGTGGCGGGAACCTGGTCGCGGCGGTCGTCCAGGAGGGGCTGACCCGCTTGCTGCGGGACTGATCGGCCCACCCGCAGTCGGATACGGCAGACGAGGGCGTTGGTGTCGCGGCGCAGCGCGCGATCCAGCTCGTCGCCCCTGTGGTTCGGCAGTATCCGCTGCCACGCGGAGCCCGGCTCCACCTCGCCGATCACCACGACCACCCGTCGCGCGGCGAGCTGGGTGTTGATGTACCGGACCAAGGTCGGCGCGAGTCCGTCCTCGGCCCCGTCGAGCAGGACCAGGTTGACCCCCGGGTGCCACGCATCCCACGCCTTGGTGAAGGCCCGCGGCGACTCGCCGCTCGGGCACACCCGGACCGCGACGACGTCTCTGCCCATGGACAGTCCGGCACAGATCGCCTCACGGCTCAGCTCGGAGACCTCGGCCACCGGAACGACGACGACGGTGCCCTGCGCCGCGGGCGCGGCGGGCACCTCGCCGAGGTGCAATCGGTCGCCGATGGCCGCGTAGGCCGCCCGCACCCGCTCCATCAGAAACACGATCAGGGGCAGGGCCACCACGATGAGCCACGCGCCCTCGGTGAACTTCATCGCGGTGGTCACGAGTGCCGCGACGGCGGTCAGCGCGGCACCGAATCCGTTGAGGCTTGCGCGCCACCGCCAGCCCGGGGCACGGGTCAGCACCCAGTGCCGGACCAAACCGACCTGGGCGATGGTGAACCCGACGAACACCCCGATGGCGAACAGCGGAACCAGGGCGTTCATGCTGCCCCGCGAACCGATCAGCAGCACGGCGGCGAACAGTCCGAGGGTGAGGACTCCGTACCGGTAGACCTCGCGGGCGGAACACAGCGCGAACCGGTGCGGCAGGCAGTTGTCGTCGGCGAGCAGGCGCATCAGCGTCGGCAGGCCGCCGTAGGAGGTGTTCGCGGCGAGGGCGAGCAGAACCACCGTCGCGAATTGCACCACGTAGTAACCGATCCCGTGTCCGAGAGAGGCCTCGGTGAGCTGAGAGAGCACCGTGGTCCCCTCCACCGGGTGCAGCGCGAACTTGCCGATGAGGACCGCGAGTCCGATCAGCATGGTGCCGAGCAGGATTCCGAGTGCGACCTCGGCGCGCTGCGCGTTCTTGACGCGGGGTTCACGGAAGCTGGGCACCGCGTTCGCGATGGCCTCCACACCGGTGAGGGCGGCACATCCGCTGGAGAACGCCTTGAGCAGCAACAGGACCCCGACCGTCTGGACGTTGGCGGCGACGGCGGTGCCTTCGGTGACGCCCAGTGGTTCCGAGCGAAGCAGGCCGGCGATGATCACGGTGAAGATGCTGAGCACGAAGACCGCGGTCGGGATCATGAACGCCCTGGCGCTGTCCGCGATCCCGCGCAGGTTCAGTGCCGTGATCCCGGTCAGGACGGCCAGGCAGATCCAGACGGTGTGGGGGAGCAGGGAGGGGAATGCGGAGGTGAGGGCGGCGACGCCCGCGGCGATGGAGACCGCGACGTTGAGGATGTAGTCGATCACCAGGGAGGCCGCGGCGACGAGCCCGGTGCGGTGACCCAGCCGGGCGCGGGCCACGGCGTACGCGCCGCCACCGTTCGGGAAGGCCGCGATGAGTTGGCGGTATGACGCGACGAGCACCGCGAGCAGCGCGGCGATGGCGAGGGTGACGGGCAGCGTGAAGCCGAGCCCGGCGCCGCCCGCGACCGCGAGGACGAGAACGATCGCCTCGGGGCCGTAGGACACCGATGCCATGGCGTCGAGGGAGAGGCCGGCCAGGCCGGTGGAGACCGAGAGCTTGTGTCGATCGGTCTTTCGCTGGGGTCGTCCGGTGCGGGGTGCCCGGATGAGCAGTGCGGTGGTCACCGAGCGAGTGTGGTCCCGGATCGTCTGTGTACCAGCGGTCTTGACGCTTCCCTTATGTCATCGGCCGCGCTCTTGATGCGGCGTGGACGCCGCAGGTCAGCCGTGCACCCTGCCGTTGCGGGTGAACGGCGCGGCGAGGGTGGGACCGAGGTGCCTGCGGTTGATCGCCAGCGCGACCAGCGCCACGACGGCGTAGACACCGCACAGCATCATCCGCCCCTGGGTCGAGGTGATCGCGAACTGGATGACGAACAGCGCCAGCAGAGCCCACGCGGCCCTCCGGTGGAACCGCAGGGCAAGGATCAGGGCGACCCCCATCATCGTCTGGGTCGCGGTCAGCAGCATCTCCTCGACCTGGCGCGCGTCGAGCATCAGGGCGGGGCCACCGCCCCCGGCGAGATGGGCCAGCGGTAGCGATCCCACCAGCAGGGTCCATTGGTTGACCTTCGACGAGATCAGCATCGCGATCGCGGCCGTGCCCTTGCCACGTGCGGCGAAGATGATCGCGATGATGAACTCGGGCGCCTCGGATGCGAGTGGGGCGAGCCACTGCACGAGGAGGAACTGGTCCACGCCGAGTTCCGTGCCGGAGTTGATGAGGCTGTTCGCGAAGGGTTCCGCGCAGGCGATGATGATCGCGGCCGCGACGACGAACATCGCGATCACCGTCGTCCGGCGCGCCCGGTCCGGCAGTGCGCCGATCGCGGCGGCGGTTCCGATCAGCTCGGGTTCCTCGACCTCGCCGCCGGACAGTCTGTAGAGGTAGAAGCCGAACCAGGCGAGCAGGGCGACACCGAATACGAGGTGGATCTGACCCGTCGCCGGGATGACGAATGCCGCGACGCCCGCGACGAGGAGGAACCCGAGCTCCACGCGATTGCTGGGCGCGAGGGCCGACGCCGAGACCGGTTTGCCGGTGAGCTTTTTCGCGACGGCGATCGAGATCAGCACCACGAGGGGCCAGCCGACGCCCATCAGCAGCCTGTTCGAGCCGGTCATGTTGGCCGCCGCGTACTGCGCGTAGGTGGGGTCGTGTCCGGCGGCGTAGGCGTAGTAGAGGTCGACCGCATACTCGGGGAGTACCGCGATCAGGGCGAGGACGGCGATCGCCAGGCCGCCGGAGACGTCGATCTGTGCGGCCTCGGCCGCCCAGGCGAGCAGGAAGCTCGCCGCCACCACCGCGGCGCCGTAGATCAGCAGCGCCGCTATCGGATTCGGGTGCATGCCCGATAGTCGGAGTGCGAGCGCGGGAAGAATGAATACGGCAGTGATTCCCAGTGATCGCGGCAACACGCCGCGGTAGGTCGGAATGTCGGGTGTATCTATTCTTGTCGAATTCGGTGAAATGGGTCTCAGGCCTTCGGGTCAACGGCCGCGGACTCGCTCGATCCGAAAGAGAGAGTCTTCGGCCAACGGTGGTGTTGGACCGAAGGTCTCGCTCGCCGAACAGCTTTCGTGTGCACTGTTCGGTGGATGACCGGGCGCGCGCTGGCGCCAGCATGTCGACCATCCGCCTCTGCCCGACCCGTGTCGGGATGTCCAGAGTGAACTACTCCCCTTCGTTTTCGAATGCTAGCGGTGTTCTTTCGGGAAGCAAATTCGTGGTATCGACTGAATTCGGAATTCGGTCGCGCTTTTCGATTAGTTCGGCCGCCCGTGATGGCGTCGGTTCGCCCGCCGGATTCATATCTTGTGTCGGCCGGTCCGGTCTTCGGCCGACGCAGTGACCCACGAGATCCAGAAGACTCGGACGGCGATGTCGAGAACCCGTGACTTGCTTCGTCCCTGTGGTGAGTGCGACCACAATGGGTCGCACCGGCACCGAGGAGAAGACGATGGCCAAGTACCTGTTGCTCAAGCACTACCGCGGCGCCCCGGCTGCGGTGAACGACGTCCCCATGGACCAGTGGACGCCGGAGGAGATCTCGGCCCACGTGCAGTACATGCAGGACTTCGCGGACCGGCTCGAGGGGACAGGGGAGTTCGTCGACGGTCAGGCGCTCGCCGCCGAGGGGACGTTCGTCCGGTACGACGGCGAGGGGCGCCCGCCGGTCACCGATGGCCCGTTCGCCGAGACCAAGGACCTCATCGCCGGTTGGATGGTGATCGACGTCGACAGCTACGAGCGCGCCGTCGAACTGGCCGGGGAACTGTCGGCCGCCCCCGGTGCGGGCGGGAAGCCGATCCACGAGTGGCTCGAGCTGCGCCCGTTCCTGACCGCGCCGCCCACCATCACGGAGTGACCTCTCCTGTGGACGAGGTCCTGATCCGGAGCCTCACGCCACACGTCCTCGGGGTCCTCGTCCGCCGCGGAGCAGATTTCGCGGCGGCCGAGGACGCCGTGCAGGACGCGCTGGTGGAGGCGGTCCGCGTCTGGCCGGCCGACCCGCCGCGGGACCCGAAGGGCTGGCTGGTCACCGTGGCCTGGCGCAAGTTCCTCGATGCGACCAAGGCGAATTCGGCCCGGCGCAGGCGTGAGGACCTCGTCGATGAGGAGCGGGCGCCCGATTCCGTTCCCGCGGTGGACGACACGCTCCAGCTCTACTTTCTTTGCGCCCACCCGTCGCTGACGCCGTCGTCCGCGGTCGCGCTCACGCTGCGCGCCGTCGGTGGGCTGACCACCCGCCAGATCGCCCAGGCATATCTGGTGCCCGAGGCGACAATGGCGCAGCGCATCAGCCGGGCCAAGCGCACCGTCTCAGGCGTGCGGTTCGACCAGCCCGGCGACGTCGCGACCGTGCTGCGCGTCCTCTACCTGGTCTTCAACGAGGGCTACTCGGGTGACGTCGACCTCGCCGCCGAGGCCATCCGGCTCACCCGGCAGCTCGCGGGCGCGATCGACCACCCCGAGGTGGCGGGGCTGCTCGCCCTGATGCTGCTCCACCACGCCCGGCGCGCCGCGCGGACCGCGGCCGACGGCAGCCTGGTGCCGCTCGTCGAGCAGGACCGCGGCCGGTGGGACACCGGGGCGATCGCCGAGGGCATCGGCATCCTGCAGGCGGCCCTCGCCCGCGACCGGCTCGGTGAGTTCCAGGCTCAGGCCGCCATCGCGGCACTCCACGCCGACGCGGCGACCGCCGAGGAGACCGACTGGGTGCAGATCGTCGAGTGGTATGACGAACTCGATCGCCTGACCGACAGCCCGGTCGTCCGGCTCAACCGCGCGGTGGCCGTCTGCGAGGCCGACGGACCGCGCGCCGGCCTTGCGGCGCTCGCGGCGCTGGATGACTCGCTGCCCCGCCACACGGCGGTGGCGGCGTACCTCCATGAGCGGGACGGCGACCTGGCTACGGCGGCACGGCTGTACGCCGAGGCGGCGCTGAAGGCGCCCAACCTCGCCGAGCGCGAGCACCTGACGCGCCAGGCCGCCCGGCTCAACGCCCGCCGTGGGTAACGTCGGCGGCGATTGCGACGAAAGGGACATCGCGGGACGTGCTCGCGGTCGGGGGGGTACCTGTGGGCAGGCGTGGCGGGGGAGTCGGCGTCGATGTCGTGGTGATCGGGGCCGTGGTCGCGGTCGGGGTGGTGGTGGCCGGGCTGGTGAACGACGTTGGCCGTGAGGAGTACTCGGCACAGATCCCGGGATGCGATCGCGTCATCTCGCAGTCAGAAAGTCAGGCGCAGCAACTTTGCTGCCGTCGGCAGGTCGGATGGCTACGAGAATCCGAGGTACCCGTGGTTCTCTGGACCCAAGGCCACTGCGATGTCGGTGGCGCTGAAGGATGCACTTCCAACGGGAGTGGAGGTGGAATTCGGAGCACCGTCGGAGTCGCTTCTCTTCGAGCCGATTCTGGACTGGCACCGACCCGATTCACCTGATGTGGAACCAGCGGACGGAATCAGTGGTTGGACCAGGGCGGCGGGCACGTTGACGCGGGGTGCAACATCCAGTTCGCTCTCGGTTGAGATTCGTCATTCGGCCGAGCCGGTGCCGCCTTGTTTCGCTGGACATATCGACCGCCGGATCAAGCGTGCCGACGGAACGGTTGTCGACTACCGGGAACAGCGGGTCGAATTCGGCGGTATCGGCAACCCGGCCAGAACCGTCACTGCGTACCTTCCCGATGGCACGACCATCCAGGCTCAGTCGGGATTCGGCATGAGGGAGGGGGATGCCGAGAAGGCCTACGGCGAAAGGGTTCCGTTGGCCATCGACGAGCTCACCACCATTGTGACGGCACCTGGTCTGCGTGTGACGGCGCCTATCCCGGAGGGTGCGCCAGCTCCCCCGGAGGCCTGTTCGGCTGGCATGAGTGGGGACGGCCCCGAAATCGACCGAGCGACCATTGATCGTCTCAACCGCTCGCTCGACGAGCAATGGCAGACGGAGTTCGCGGGAATCGCAACTCTCGATCGCCCCGTTGGATCGCTCCAACTATCGGATTTTGACAATCTGGGTGCGTGCGAGGTGCTGACAGCGGATATCGCAGGCTCCATGAGTCGTCTGGACATATCGATCACGGGCGGCGTGGAGTTGCCGACCGATGCAGCCGCTACCGAACGGACTGTAAAAGGGCTGCGGAAATCAACCAAGACCCTGCCGGATGGATCGGTGGTTCAGCGAGTAGAGAAGCTCCCCTCGCCTGAGCGGAGTGATCCTGGTGACCCGCTCAGTCTTGACGAGGTTCGTTCGGTGATGGTGACGCGGCCCTCCGGTACGCAGGTTTTGGTCTCATCGTCCGCTCAACTTCCGGCAGTTCAGTTGACGCTCGACCAGCTCGAATCCCTCGCGGTCACTCCTGGGCTGGAGTTGTAGGTTCGCCGGTGCGTGTCGGTGGCCGCGCGTAAACTAGTACACATGTTCGATTCCGGGGGGTTTCGAGGTGGCGTGGCGGGTGAGGGTGCCTGCGCCGAACCCGTCGTGGACTTCGAGAACGGGACAGACGCACTGGCTGCGCTGCAGGGGTATGCACGGGCGGAGAACATCGCGGCGGCGCACAAAGTGTTGACTGCGGCGGCGTTTGCGCGGCGGCAGTTCGCATCCGAAGTGGATTTGTTCGGGGAGGAGTTTGCCTATCGGGCGGGGCGGTCCGCGGAGATGGAGACCGCGCTGGCGTTGGGTGTGAGTGCGTTCACTGCGGAACGGTTTGTGGCGGTGGGCAATGCGCTGGATCTGCGGTTGCCGCTCATTCGTGCGGTGTTCGTGTCGGGTCGGGTGGACTTTCCGCGGGTGTTCGCGATCGTCGATGCTGTTGCGGAGATCTCCGATGTGACGCTCTCCCTGATGGAAGGTCATTTGGCTGATGCGGCTTTGTATTTGACGCCGCGGAAGTTGACGGCGGAGGTGATGCGGGAGTTGATCCGCATCAACCCGGCTGAGGCGGAGGAACTGCGTAGGCGGCGGGAGCGGCATTCTCGGCGGGTGTCGGTGACCGCGGATGTGCATGGCATGGCGCAGGTGTATGCGACGTTGACGGCGGCGGAGGGTCGGACCCTCGACAGTCTCATCCAGGAGATGGCGGACACGGTGTGTCGGGAGGACCCGCGAACGGTCGATGCCTTGCGGACGGATGCGTTCATGGCCCTGGTGCACGGCGAGAGCTATCTGCATTGCCAATGCGGACGTGAGGTGTGCCCGACGGCGCACCTACCCCGACCCGAGCGGCCGAAGCCTGAGGTGCATATCCATATCGACCTCGACACGCTGCTGCGGCTGGCCGACAACCCCAGCCACCTCGAAGGCCATGGACCCATCGATCCGGAGTTGGCGAGGCTCCTGGCGGGTGATGCGACGTGGCAAGCGGTGATCACCGATGCCCGGCGCCTCGATGCCCAACGAAATGCGGACAATGCCAACGACGCACCCGAACCCGATGACCCCGAACCGCCCGATGGCCCCGAACGGACCGAAGTTGCCGCTGATCCAGCCGACGGCACCGGCGTCGAATCACGAGAACAAGCGAACTGCAATGGTTCAGGGGACAGCTCTGCCCTGACCTCACCACCCGGCGTTCCCACCCGCTATCGACTGCGCCGCAGGCCTTCCGGGCAGTTGCCGCCTCGGCAAGACCTGTTGGCATCGGCTCCGCAGCAACCTGACGCGGCCCCGCGCGAGCCGCGGATCACCGACATCCTCGACGCGATCGCCGCGAACCCTGGCGTGCTCGACGGGCAGTTCCCCGACGGGCACGGCGGCTACGACCATCCGCCCCGCGGCGCCCTGACCTACCGGCCCAGCAACGCCGTCCGCGCCGCCGTCTTCGACAAGTACGACACCTGCACTTTCCCCGGTTGCACCGTCAAGGCCCGCGATTGCCAGTTCGACCACATCGTCGAATTCGACCCCGACAACCCCCACGCAGGCGGCTGGACCGTGGAAAGCAACGGTGAACCCGCCTGCACCCGACACCACCAGGCCAAGACCGACCGACTGTTCCGCGTCGTCCGGCTCGAGGGCGACGTCATCGTCTGGATCGGTGCGCACGGCACCATCGGCGTCACCGTGCCGCTCCCGGTCGAACAGCGACCCAGCGCCCGCACCAAGAAACCCGCACCCCGACCAACCCCGCCACGCCCGGCACCACCGAGCCTGGCACCGCCCGAACCACCCGACCTCGGGATCTACGAACCGACCTGGTGGGAAACCCACATGCAGCCCACGGACCTACCCCCGACGCTCCCGGAGCTGGCCACCATCACCGACCCCGGCCACCTCGCGCGGTGCGCACAACTCCGCACCCACCACGCCGAACACCTCGCGATCCTGGGCGAACGCCACCGCCACCAGCCCCCACCGTTCTGACCATCCGTATCCTCGACCTGTGCAGACGAGACGAATTCTGGAACTGACCCTCGGTGCGGCGGCACTGATCGCGGTCGTCGCGGCCGTGGCGGTGTCGATCGGATCGACACCCGAGACCGCACATGCCGACAGCGTGGACGACACGCTCACCGTCACCGGGAACGTCTCGTACCGCGAGCGGATCGCATTCCCCGAGAACGCCGTCGTGACCGTTCGCCTCGAGGACATCTCGCTGGCAGACGCTCCGGCGACCCTGCTCGCCGAGCAGCGCATCGAGGACGCCACCGGCGTGCCGGTGCCGTTCGAGCTCGCCGCCTACCGCGACGCCATCGACCCAAGGGCGCGCCTCGCCGTGCGAGCGCAGATCGAGGTAGACGGCGCGCTGCGCTGGACCACCGACACCGTCCACCCGATCCCGCTCGAGGGTGACGTCCCTGCGCAGGAGCTCATCCTCGTGGCGGTCCCGCAGTGAGCGTCGACATGATCGAACGGGCATCGGCCACCATGACACCCACCATCGGCGTGCTGGCGCTGCAGGGAGATGTGCGCGAACACCTTGCGGCGCTGGAGGCGTCGGGTGCCCGCGGCATCGGCGTGCGCCGGGTCTCCGAGCTCGAAGCGGTGGACGGTCTCGTCATCCCGGGCGGCGAGTCCACCACGATGAGCCGTCTGCTCACGGTGTTCGAACTGCTCGAACCGCTGCGCGCCCGGCTGCGCGACGGCATGCCTGCCTACGGCTCCTGCGCGGGCATGATCCTGTTGGCGGGCGAGGTGCTCGACACCCGCCCGGATGCCCAGTGCCTGAGCGGAATCGACATCACCGTGCGGCGCAACGCCTTCGGTCGCCAGGTCGACTCCTTCGAGGAGGACCTCGACTTCGCCGGTATCGAGGGCGCCCCGATGCGGGCAGTCTTCATCCGCGCGCCCTGGGTGGAGCGGGTCGGACCGGGCGTCGAGGTGCTGGCCACGGTGCCCGAGGGCCCGGCCGCGGGACGGGTCGTCGCGGTCCGTGAGGGCAACGTTCTCGCGACCTCATTCCACCCCGAGGTGACCGGCGACAGGCGCGTCCATCAGCTGTTTGTCGACATGGTGCGGGAAGTCGCGGTCGCCCGCGCGTAAACTGGCGCTACTGTGTGCTCCCCGCTGCAGCGTGCTCCGCTGTCGCGTGCGCATCTACGAACGGGAAGAGGGAACTACGCATGAGCGGCCACTCCAAATGGGCCACCACCAAGCACAAGAAGGCTGCGATCGACGCAAAGCGCGGCAAATCCTTCGCGAAGCTGATCAAGAACATCGAGGTGGCGGCGCGGACCGGTGGTGGTGACCCCGCGGGTAACCCGACCCTGTACGACGCCATCCAGAAGGCGAAGAAGACGTCCGTCCCCAACGACAACATCGAGCGCGCCCGCAAGCGCGGCGCGGGCGAAGAGGCCGGCGGCGCGGACTGGCAGACCATCATGTACGAGGGCTACGGACCCAACGGTGTGGCCCTGCTCGTCGAGTGTCTGACCGACAACAGGAACCGCGCGGCGGGCGAGGTGCGCACCGCCATGACGCGCAACGGCGGCAACCTCGCCGATCCGGGTTCGGTTGCGTACCTGTTCACCCGCAAGGGCGTCGTGGTGCTCGAGAAGAACGGCCGCAGCGAGGACGAGATCCTCGAGGTGGTCCTCGAGGCCGGAGCCGAGGAGATCAACGACCTCGGCGACTCCTTCGAGATCGTGTCCGAGGCCGCCGATCTGATCGCCGTCCGGACCGCACTCGTCGACGCGGGCATCGACTACGAGTCGGCCGACCCGGACTTCCGGGCCTCGGTCGAGGTTCCGGTCGACGTCGACGGCGCCCGCAAGGTGTTCAAGCTCGTCGACGCCCTCGAAGAATCCGACGACGTGCAGAACGTGTACACCAACGTCGACGTCTCGGACGAGGTTCTGGCCGAGCTCGACGCCTGATAGTGCGATTTCGCGACGACCGCGACTCGAAGTGGCGGATCGGCAGGCGCTGGCTGCCGTGGCGTCGTCGGACCAAGGTTCCCGACTGGGGAAACGGGTTCGACGGCACCACGCTCGGGGACGACCCGATCAGCGCGATCATCGGCATCGTCATCCTGGTGCTGATGCTGCCGGTCCTGTTGTTGGTGTTGGTGGTCGGCCTCGAGTTCCTACTGCTGCTCCTGCTGGTGCCGCTGTGGGTGGGGGTGCGGGTGCTGTTCGGCCTGCCCTGGACGGTCGTGGTCCGTCGCGACGGCAAGGTCGTGCACGAGGAACAGGTCCGGGGCTGGGGGGCGTCCGCCTCCCGGATCGAGGCCATCGGCGCCCAACTGAGGGAAGGTCGCGGCCTCGACGCGATCCGCGCGAACAGGTGACCGCCGGCCGGCCGTGTCGTCACCGGGCCGGCCGGCCCACAGCGGCTAGAATCTCGAACAGCTGTTCGTAGTGCTGGGACGAGAGGTGATCGCGTGCGCGTGTTCGGGGTGGACCCAGGCCTGACCCGATGCGGGTTCGGGGTGGTCGACTCGGGGCGCGGCAGGACGGTCGCCCCGGTTGCCGTCGACGTCATCCGCACGCCACCTGAGATGGACCTGGCGCAGCGGTTGCTGCGCATCTCGAACGCGGCCGAGGAATGGCTGGACCTCTACAAGCCGACCGTCGTCGCAGTCGAGCGGGTCTTCTCGCAGAACAACGTGCGGACCGCGATGGGCACGGCCCAGGCTGGTGGCGTCGTCGCGCTCGCCGCGGCCAGGCGCGGTATCGACGTCTGCTTCCACACTCCGAGTCAGGTGAAATCGGCGGTCGCGGGCAACGGTGCCGCGGACAAGAAGCAGGTCACCGCGATGGTGACGAAGATTCTCGGGCTGGCGGTCGCGCCGAAGCCCGCCGACGCCGCCGACGCGCTCGCGCTGGCGATCTGCCACTGCTGGCGGGCCCCGATGCTGTCGCGGATGGCGCAGGCGGAGCTCGCCGCCGCCGAGCAGAAGCGGCGCTACGAGGCCAGACTCGCGGAACTGAACAAGACCCGGCTCAAGAAGGCAGGTACCCCATGATCGCGTCCATTCGCGGCGAGGTGCTCGAGATCGCGCTCGATCACGTGGTGCTCGAGGCGGCGGGGGTCGGCTACCGGCTCAACGCCACCCCGGCCACGCTCGGCACCCTCCAGCGCGGAACCGACGTCCGGCTCGTCACGGCGATGATCGTCCGCGAGGACTCGATGACCCTGTACGGGTTCCACGACATCGAATCGCGCGATCTGTTCGGCCTGCTGCAGACGGTGTCCGGGGTCGGACCGCGGCTGGCGATGGCGACGCTGGCCGTCCTCGAGCCGGAGGCGCTGCGCAAGGCGCTCGCCGAGGGAAACGTCACCGCGCTGACCCGGGTGCCCGGCATCGGCAAGCGTGGCGCCGAGCGGATGGTCGTCGAGCTCCGGGACAAGGTGGACGCGGTCGCCGTCACGTCCGACCCCGGCGCGCCCGCGGTGGTGCCGGGCCTGGTCCGCGAGCAGATCGTCGAGGCCCTGGTCGGCCTCGGCTTCCCGGCGAAGTCCGCAGAACAGGCCACCGACACCGTGCTTGCCGCTGACCCGGACGCGAGCACGTCGACCGCCCTGCGCTCGGCGCTGTCCCTGCTGGGTAAGACCCGGTGACCGAGGACATGGGGGACCCGGCCGGGCTGGAATCGTCGGTCACCGCGAACTTCGTCGCCGCCGACAGCGAGATCGAGGCCAGTCTCCGGCCGACCAGCCTGACCGATTTCATCGGCCAGCCGCGGGTGCGTGAGCAGCTCCAGCTCGTGCTGACCGGCGCCAAGCTGCGCGGCGGCACCCCCGACCACATCCTGATGTCGGGCCCTCCCGGTCTCGGCAAGACCAGCATGGCGATGATCATCGCCTCCGAGCTGGGCACCTCGCTTCGGCTCACCTCCGGTCCTGCGCTCGAGCGGGCGGGCGACCTGGCCGCCATGCTGAGCAACCTCGTCGAGGGCGACGTGCTGTTCATCGACGAGATCCACCGGATCGCGCGGCCGGCCGAGGAGATGCTCTACCTGGCCATGGAGGATTTCCGGGTGGACGTCGTCGTCGGCAAGGGGCCGGGTGCGACTTCGATCCCGCTGGAGGTCGCGCCGTTCACACTGGTCGGCGCCACCACCCGCTCCGGCGCGCTGACCGGGCCGCTGCGCGACCGCTTCGGCTTCACCGCCCACATGGACTTCTACGATCCGCCGGAGTTGCAGCGGATCTTGCTGCGGTCCGCCGGCATCCTCGGCGTCGAGCTGGGGGAGGAGGCCAGCGCCGAGATCGCGGGTCGCTCCCGTGGCACGCCGCGCATCGCGAACCGGCTGCTGCGCCGGGTGCGGGACTACGCCGACGTGCGGGCCGACGGCGTGATCACCCGCGACATCGCCAGGGCGGCGCTCGCGGTGTACGACGTCGACCAGCTCGGCCTTGACCGTCTCGACCGGTCGGTGCTCAGCGCGCTGGTGCGCAGCTTCGGCGGTGGACCCGTCGGCGTGTCGACCCTCGCCGTCGCGGTCGGTGAGGAGCCCGGCACCGTGGAGGAGGTCTGCGAGCCGTTTCTCGTGCGTGCGGGGATGATCGCCAGGACACCGCGGGGTCGGGTGGCGACCGCCGCGGCATGGGAACAGCTCGGTCTGACCCCGCCGCCAGAGGCCGCGGCGGGCGGCATCGACGTGCGAGTCAACGAACCGCCGCAAGGTTTGTTTGACTAGTGGCACACTGGAGTACTGCGCCGGTCTGTTCCGGATTGCGCGCGTCGACGACCTTCGAGGACTGAACTCAACGATGGAACTGCTGTTTCCGCTCCTGATTCTCGCCCTGCTCGTGCCCATGTTCCTGGGCATCCGCCGCCAGAAGAAGGAGATGGCGAAGACTGCAGAACTGCAGGACTCGCTCAACATCGGTGACCGCGTACTCACCACCTCCGGGCTGCATGCCACCGTGGTCGAACTCGGTGAGGGCACCGTCGACCTCGAGGTCGCGCCCGGAATCGTCACCACCTGGTCGCGCATGGTGATCCGTGAACTCCTCGTCGAGGACGACGAGGAGTTCGAGGAGGACGACGTCGACGAGATCGTCGACGAAATTCCTGACATCGAGGCCCCCGTCAAGGAGACTCCCGAGGAGACCAAGCGTCGCTTGGACAACGAATGAGTTGACTTCCGGACCGCTGTCGAGTGATCCCTGCTCGGCAGCGGTCGCGTGTAGGGCCTCGACCCCGACCATCGCACGACACACGTACTAGGAGAACTACGGATCGTGGCACCTTCGACTGGAGCCGTACGACCAGCACGCTCGCTCGTGATCTTCGGGCTGATCGTCGCTGCGCTGTACGCGCTCGTCTTCTTCACCGGGGACAAGTCCCCGACGCCGAAGCTCGGCATCGACCTGCAGGGCGGCACCCGCGTCACCCTGACCGCGCGCACCCCGGACGGCAGTAAGCCGAGCCAGGACAGCCTGCGTCGCGCGCAGGAGATCATCGAGACCCGAGTCAACGGGCTCGGCGTCTCCGGCTCCGAGGTGGTCATCGACGGCGACAACCTGGTGATCACGGTCCCGGGCGACGACAGCTCGCAGGCCCGCACGCTCGGCCAGACGGCGCGGCTGTACATCCGCCCCGTGCAGAGCTCGGCCGTGTCCTCGAACGCGCAGGCGAAGGCCCCGAAGGCCGAGACCCCTGCCCCGGCGCCCGCGCCGCAGAACCGGCCCTTCCCGGCCCAGGAACCGGGTACACCGGCTCCGTCGACCGAGGCCCCAGCACCGCCAGCGGATCAGGGCGCGCCTGCGACCGAGGATCAGGCGGCCGCGGAGATCGCCGAGGCGAAGAAGACCAGGCAGAGCACGGACCCGGCGGTGCAGCAGCAGGCGATGGCGACGCTCGACTGCAACGCCAGCGACCCGCTGCAGGGCAACGACGATCCGGCGCTGCCGCTGGTGGCCTGCTCGACGGACGGCACCCAGGTCTACCTCCTCGGGCCGAGCATCATCGACGGCCAGGAGATCGCGGACGCGAGCTCGGCCTTCAACTCGCAGCAGTCGCGCAACGAGGTCTCGCTGACCTTCAAGTCGAGCGGAAGCACCACCTGGGCGCAGTTCACCGCCGCGAACATCGGCAAGCAGGCCGCGTTCACCCTCGACTCCAAGGTCGTCAGCGCGCCGGTCGTCCAGGGCGCCACGCCCGCGGGCAGCGCCACCTCCATCACCGGTGACTTCACGTCGGCGTCGGCGAAGGAACTCGCGAACACCCTGAAGTACGGCTCGCTGCCGCTCTCCTTCCAGGCTTCCGAGGCCGAGACCGTCTCGGCGACTCTTGGTCTCGCCTCCCTCCAGGCGGGCCTCATCGCGGGCGCGATCGGTCTCGCGCTCGTGCTGCTCTACTGCCTCATCTACTACCGGATGCTTGGCGTGCTCACCGCACTCTCGCTGGTGCTGTCCGGCGTGATGGTGTACGCGATCATGGTGCTGCTCGGCCGGTACATCGGCTTCACCCTCGACCTCGCAGGCATCGCCGGTCTGATCATCGGCATCGGCATGACGGCCGACTCGTTCGTCGTGTACTTCGAACGCATCAAGGACGAGATCAGGGAGGGTCGCAGCTTCCGCTCGGCGGTGCCGCGCGGTTGGGCACGGGCTCGCCGGACCATCCTGTCCGGAAACGCGGTGAGCTTCATCGCGGCCGCCGTGCTGTACGTCCTCGCGGTCGGCCAGGTGCGCGGCTTCGCGTTCACCCTCGGCCTGACCACCATCCTCGACGTCGTCGTCGTGTTCCTGGTGACCCATCCGCTGGTCCACCTGGCATCGAAGTCGGACTTCTGGTCGAAGCCGAGCATCAACGGTCTCGGAGCGGTGCAGCAGGTCGCCCGTGAACGCAAGACCGCCGCGTCCACGCGCACCAGCGTCGGCGCGCAGGCGAAGGAGGCCTGACTGTGAGCACATCTGAAGATCTGTCGTTGTCCGATTCCTCGGCCGACCAGGCGAAACTGCCCAGGCACAGCCTGCTCTCGCGGCTCTACACCGGCACCGGCGCCTTCGAGGTCGTCGGCAGGCGCAAGTTCTACTACGGCCTGGTCGGCGTCATCCTGCTGATCTCGATCGCCAGCATCCTGATTCGCGGGTTCACCCTCGGCATCGACTTCGAGGGCGGCACCCGGATCCAGTTCCCGGCCGCCGACAACGTCACGAGCGAACAGGTCGAGCAGGTCTACACGGAGAGCATGGGCGAGGCTCCTGTCTCCGTTCAGACCGTCGGCTCCGGCGCAAGCGCCACCTTCCAGATCCGCTCGGAGGCGCTCGACGCGCGTGAGGTCGTTGTCCTCCAGGACGCGCTGTACGACGCCTTCCAGCCGGAGGACAAGAACGGCACACCCAGCAAGAACGCGATCAGTGTCGCCGACGTGAGCGAGACCTGGGGTAGCCAGATCACCCAGAAGGCGCTCATCGCGTTGTTGGTGTTCCTGGCGATCGTGAGCGTCTACATCGGCATCCGGTTCGAACGAGACATGGCGATCGCCGCGATCGTGGCGCTCTTCTTCGACATGATCGTCACGGCAGGCGTCTACGCGCTGGTCGGTCTCGAGGTCACGCCTGCCACGGTGATCGGCTTGCTCACGATTCTCGGCTTCTCGCTGTACGACACGGTGGTGGTGTTCGACAAGGTGGAGGAGAACACCCGCGGGGTGCTGCACCTGACCAGGCGGACCTATGCCGAACAGGCCAACCTCGCCGTCAACCAGACGCTGATGCGCTCGATCAACACCACCGTCATCAGCGTGTTGCCGGTGATCGGCCTGCTCGTCGTCGCGGTCGGGCTGCTCGGCGTCGGCACGCTCAAGGACCTTGCCGTCGTCCAGCTGGTCGGCATCATCATCGGCGCCTTCTCCTCGATCTTCTTCGCGACGCCGCTGCTGGTCTCGATCAAGGAGCGTTGGGGACCCGTGGCGGCGCACACCAAGAAGGTGCTCGCCCGCCGCGAGACCCGGTCCGAGAGCCCGTCCGCGCCTGCCTCGGCCGCGGAGGCCTCCGCCGTCGCGTCCCGTGTCACCGCGGCGAGCCCGCAGCCCGGTGCCCGACCGACGGGGAAGCGCGACAAGAAGAGGCGTTGACATGGGTACCGGCGCACGACGGGCTGGCACGGCCCGCGGTTTGAGGGTCGGCGCCGCCGGCGTGATCGCAATGATCGCGGCGGCGGCCGTCGGCTGCTCCACGGCCGAGGATCAGGTCCAGTCCATCGGGTACGCCGTCGACAACGTGTTGACCACCTACAACGCGAACACGGTCGACGGCGCGGCATCGGGTGCGCGGCAAGCGTTCTCGCGGGTGCTCACCGGCCTGAGCTACATCGGGCCGGAGGGCAGCGCGCTGTCCGACGGCGATGTCGGCACCGCGGCCCCGGCGCCGGGCGACGCACTCACCGTCGCGGTCAAGCTGAACCCGCAGGCCGTGTACTCGGACGGCGTGCCGACGTCCTGTGACGACCTGGTGCTGGCCTGGGCGGCGGGCAGCGGTCGCTTCCCGATGTTCCGGGCGGCGGACAACGCCGGCTACGCGGACATCGACCGGGTCGACTGCCAGTCCGGGTCCAAGGATGCGACCGTCGTGTTCCGGCCGGGTCGGGCGTTCGCCGACTGGCGGGCGCTGTTCGGCGCCACCGCGCTGATGCCTGCGCACGTGGCGGCGAGGGCCGCGGGGGTCCCCGACCTCGTTGGCGCCGTCGCGTCGAACGACGTGCCCGCGCTCGAGCGGGTGGCCGAGTTCTGGAACAACGGCTGGAAGCTGGTCCCGGATCAGCTCGACCTCACCCTGTTCCCGTCCTCGGGGCCGTACCGGGTCGAGTCCTTCACGACGGACGGCGGACTCGTGCTGGTCGCCAACGAGCGGTGGTGGGGCAACAAGCCTGCCACCCCGCAGATCGTGGTGTGGCCGAAGGGAACCGATCTCGAGTCCAAGACCGCGTCCGGCGAGGTCGACGTGATCGACGCGGGTGCGGGGTCGATGCCGGGGCTGTCCCCTGGTGCGGGGTTCTCCTCGGTGACCGCGCCGTCCCGCAGCAGCGAGCAGCTGGTGCTCGCGACGTCGGGGGTGTTCGAATCCGCCGATGCGCGCCGGGCGCTCGCCCTGTGCGTGCCGCGCCAGCAGCTCTTCGATCGGCTCGGGCATCCGGACTTCGACAAGCAGTCGGGCCTCGGATCCGGTGTGCTGAGTTCGCGGATCGTGCAGCCGGACATGTTGATCTACCCCTCGGTCGCCGCGACCGAGGGCGGCCGGTATCTGCACCCGGACGTGCCCGCCGCCGTCGCCGCGAGGACCGCCTCGGGGCAGGGCCCGATCACGGTCAGGATCGGCTATCTGGCCCCGGACACCCGGCGTGCCGACACCGTCAAGGCGATCGCCGAGGCATGCGCCCCGGCCGACATCACCGTCGAGGATGCCGGCTCGCCGGAGTTCACCCCGACCGCGCTCGGTGCGGGCGGACTGGACGCGATCCTCGGCGGCACCTCCTCCGCGCAGGGCGCCGCGGGCACCGACTCCGAGGTGCCGCCGATGTACTCGCTGGTCGGGGGCAACGGCACGAACTTCGGTGGCTACCGCAACGGACGTATCACCGCGATCGCGGAGCAGCTGGCCGTGGACACGGCGGAGGGCAGCAGGCTGAACCTGTCGACGGAGGCAGAGAACATCCTGTGGAACGAGCTGCCGTCGATCCCGCTGTTCAACGAGCCGAGGACCACGGTGTTCGCGGACGGACTGCACGCCGCGGTGCCGAACCCGACGGTCTCCGGTGTGGGATGGAACATGGACAGGTGGATACTTCTCCGGTGACTGCATTGACGACGGCGTCCGACGACGTGGCCCGACTGACCCGCTGGGCCGAGGACTTTCCGGAGCCGGGCGTGACCTTCGCCGACCTGACCCCGGTGTTCGCCGACGCCAAGGCCTTTCGTGATGTCATCGATGCCCTGGTCGAGCTCGGCGACGGTGCCGACCTGGTGGCCGGCATCGACGCAAGGGGCTTCCTCCTCGGTGCCGGTGTGGCACTGGCGCTCGAGGCGGGCGTGCTCGCGGTCCGCAAGGCGGGAAAGCTGCCGCCGCCGGTGCTCACCAGGGAGTACCAGCTCGAGTACGGCACGGCGTCCCTGGAGATCCCGGCCGACGGGATCGAGCTAGCCGGCCGTCGGGTGCTGGTGATCGACGACGTGTTGGCCACCGGCGGCACCCTCGCCGCGGCGGCGGAGCTGCTGACCGCGGCGGGCGCCGAGGTGATCGGGATCGCGGTGGTGCTCGAGATCGAGGCGCTCGGCGGCCGGTCGCGGCTCGCGGGCCACCCGGTCACGTCGCTGCTTCGGGTCTGAGGACTAAAGTTTCCGTTGAGGCGACCGACAGCACGGGAGGTGACGCAATGACCCAGAACCTCGACCGGTCGCAGTCCGAGACCGGGACCCCAGCTGCCCCGCAGGAGGGGGTCGCGCCCGCGGTCCCCACCTCGGCCTCCAGGCGGGTACGGGCCCGGCTGGCGCGCCGGATGACCGGGCAGCGCAACGCCGCGATCAAACCGGTGCTCGAGCCGCTGGTCAGCGTGCACAAGGAGCTGTACCCGAAGGCGAACCTGGCGCCGCTGCAGCGCGCCTACGACGTCGCCGAGGAACGCCACTCCAGCCAGAAGCGCAAGTCCGGTGACCCCTACATCACGCATCCGCTGGCGGTGGCGAACATCCTCGCCGAGCTCGGCATGGACACCACGACGCTCGTCGCGGCGCTGCTGCACGACACGGTGGAGGACACCGGCTACTCGCTCGAGCAGCTCACCGAGGAGTTCGGTGAGGAGGTCGCGCACCTCGTCGACGGCGTCACCAAGCTCGACAAGGTGGTGCTCGGCAGCGCGGCTGAGGGCGAGACCATCCGCAAGATGATCATCGCGATGGCCCGCGACCCGCGGGTGCTGGTGATCAAGGTCGCGGACCGTCTGCACAACATGCGCACCATGCGCTTCCTGCCTCCCGAGAAGCAGGCGCGCAAAGCCAAGGAGACCCTGGAAGTCATTGCGCCGCTTGCGCATCGACTCGGTATGGCCACGGTCAAGTGGGAACTCGAGGACCTCTCGTTCGCGATCCTGCACCCGAAGAAGTACGAGGAGATCGTGCGCCTCGTCGCGGACCGGGCCCCGTCGCGCGACACCTACCTGGCGAAGGTGCGGGCGGAGATCAACGCCACCCTCGCCGCGTCCAGGATCAACGCCGTCGTCGAGGGCAGGCCCAAGCACTACTGGTCGATCTACCAGAAGATGATCGTCAAGGGTCGCGACTTCGACGACATCCACGACCTGGTCGGCGTGCGGATCCTGTGCGACGAGATCCGGGACTGCTACGCCGCGGTCGGCGTCGTGCACTCGCTGTGGCAGCCGATGGCGGGCCGGTTCAAGGACTACATCGCGCAGCCCCGGTACGGGGTGTACCAGTCGCTGCACACGACGGTGGTCGGCCCGGAGGGCAAGCCGCTGGAGGTGCAGATCCGAACAAGGGACATGCACCGCACCGCGGAGTTCGGCATCGCCGCGCACTGGCGCTACAAGGAGACCAAGGGCAGGCACTCCGGCGACGCCGCCGAGGTCGACGACATGGCGTGGATGCGGCAGCTGCTCGACTGGCAGCGCGAGGCCGCGGACCCGGGGGAGTTCCTCGAATCGCTGCGCTACGACCTCGCGGTCAAGGAGATCTTCGTCTTCACCCCGAAGGGTGATGTCGTGACGCTGCCAGCCGGTTCGACACCGGTGGACTTCGCGTACGCGGTGCACACCGAGGTCGGGCACCGGTGCATCGGTGCCAGGGTGAACGGCAGGCTCGTCGCGCTCGAGCGCACGCTCGAGAACGGTGAGGTCGTGGAGGTGTTCACCTCCAAGGCCGCCAACGCCGGTCCGAGCCGGGACTGGCAGGGCTTCGTCGTCTCGCCACGGGCGAAGACGAAGATCCGCCAGTGGTTCGCCAAGGAGCGCCGCGAGGAGGCCCTCGAGGCGGGTAAGGACGCGATCGCCAAGGAGGTCCGCCGCGGCGGCCTGCCCTTGCAGCGCCTGCTCAGCTCCGAGTCGATGTCGGCCATCGCACACGAGCTGCGCTACGTGGACGTGTCCGCGCTGTACACGGCGGTCGGCGAGCACAATGTGTCCGCCCAGCACGTGGTGCAGCGGCTGGTCGCGAATCTCGGCGGCGTGGAATCTGCCGAGGAGGAGCTGGCCGAGCGGTCGACGCCGTCGACCATCCCGATGCGGCAGCGCCGCACCACCGACGCCGGCGTCCTGGTGCCGGGTGCCTCCGGCACGGTGGCCAAGCTCGCGAAGTGCTGTACCCCCGTTCCCGGCGACGAGATCATGGGCTTCGTGACCCGCGGCGGCGCGGTGAGCGTGCACCGCACCGACTGCACCAACGCCGGGTCGCTGCGCGAGCAGTCCGAGCGGATCATCGAGGTGCAGTGGGCGCCGTCGCCGTCCTCGGTGTTCCTGGTCGCGATCCAGATCGAGGCGCTGGACCGGCACCGGCTGCTCTCCGATGTGACCAAGGCGCTGGCCGACGAGAAGGTGAACATCCTGTCCGCGTCGGTGACCACCTCGGGTGACCGCGTCGCGATCAGCCGTTTCACCTTCGAGATGGGCGACCCGAAGCACCTCGGGCACGTGCTCAACGTGGTCCGCAACGTCGAGGGCGTCTACGACGTCTACCGGGTGACCTCAGCGGCATAGGCGGCTGCGCCGCCCGTGCGCGGTTGACGAGTCCGAGGA
>NZ_JBSGTR010000076.1:0-22524 GCF_053607505.1 Rhodococcus sp. NPDC055112 | reverse complement strand
CCTTTCGCGTTCACCCGAAGCCTTTGTTCGGTTGCGTTGCTACTTCGGCAGCACGGCCTCGATGGCCGCGACGACCTCGGGCGCATCCGGCACGGTCGTCGGGCGGAAGCGGTTCGCCACGGTGCCGTCCGGGGCGAGCAGGAACTTCTCGAAGTTCCACTGCACGTCGCCCGCCGCGCCCTCGGCGTCGGCGGCCTTGGTGACCTCGGCGTACAGCGGGTGCCTGCCCTCGCCGTTGACCTCGATCTTCTCCAGCAGCGGGAACGAGACGCCGTAGGTCGTCGAGCAGAAGGTCTCGATCTCCTCGGCCGTGCCGGGCTCCTGCCCCATGAACTGGTTGCAGGGCACGCCGACCACGGTGAGGCCGCGGTCCACGTAGTCCTTGGCCAGCTGCTCGAGCGCCGTGTACTGCGGCGTGAGCCCGCACTTGGACGCGACATTGACCAGCAGGATCGCGTTTCCGTCGTAGGCGCCGAGCGAGGTCGGGGACCCGCCGAGGGTGTTGATCTCGATGTTCAGGGGGTTCGTCATGAGGCCAACGGTACGGGAACTCGTGCGGCGCTGACCTTCTCGCTGCCATCCTGCGGGACGGCGATCGGGCCGTCCTCGGGCAGGTGGTCGTCCACCATGGTCGTCTCGTCGAACGGCAGCTTCCCGTCCAGAACCGTCCGCACCCTCGACGCGTCGACGGTGCGGGTCCAGGTCCCGATCAGCAGGGTCGCCACCGCGTTGCCGGAGAAGTTGGTGACCGCGCGGGCCTCGGACATGAACCGGTCGATGCCGACGATCAAACCGACGCCGTCGAGCAATTCCGGCCGGTGGCTCTGCAGCCCGCCTGCGAGGGTCGCCAGGCCTGCGCCGCTGACGCCCGCCGCGCCCTTCGACGCGATGATCATGAACACCAGCAGGGAAAGCTGTTCCGGGATCGCGAGCGGCTGCCCCATCGCGTCGGCGATGAAGATCGACGCCATCGTCAGGTAGATGGCGGTGCCGTCGAGGTTGAAGGAGCACCCGGTCGGCACCACGATGCCGACGGTGGTGCGCTGCACCCCGACGTGCTCCATCTTGGCGATCAGCCGCGGCAGCGCCGACTCGGAGGAGGAGGTCGCGAAGATCAGCAGGTATTCCCTGGCCAGGTAGCGGACCAGCTTGAAGATCGAGAACCCGGACACCGCCCGCAGCATCAGGCCGAGCACACCGAAGACGAAGATCGCGCAGGTGATGTAGAAGCCGACCATCAGCGTGCCCAGTTGCACGACGGCACCGAGACCGGTCTGGCCGACCACGTTCGCGATGGCCCCGAAGGCGCCGATGGGCGCCAGCCACAGGATCATCGCCAGGATCCGGAACACCAGTTTCTGCACATAGCCGATCCCGCGCAGGATCGGTTCACCCTGCTTGCCCATGGACTGCAGCCCGAACCCGACCAGCAGCGCCACGAACAGCGTCTGCAGCACGCTGCCGACCGTGAGGGAGGACAGCAGCGACGTCGGGATGATCCCGGCGATGAAGTCCATGGTGCCGCCCGCGCCGTGCGCCTTCTCGGCGAGGTCCGCGCCTGCCGAGGAGGTCGCGGCGCTCAGGTGCAGTCCGCTCCCCGGGTCGAGCAGGTTGCCGACGAGCAGGCCGATACCGAGCGCGACCGTGGACATTCCGAGGAAGTAGGCCAGTGCCAGCCCGCCGACCTTGCCGACGCTGGCCGCCGCCTTCACCGAGCCGATGCCCAGCACGATCGTGCAGAAGATGACCGGGCTGATCATCATCTTGATCAGGCTGATGAACAGGGTGCCGAGCACCCCGAGGGACTTGCCCACCTCCGGCGCGAGCCAGCCGACGAGCACGCCGGCGACGACGGCGACGATCACTCCCAGGTACAGCCAATGGGTCCGGTCACGCTTGCCCGCGGTCGGCGGTGGTGGCGTATCGTCCCGCTTCGAATCGATGGTCATGACTGGTCCTCTTGACTGCCTCTCAAGGAAGTGAGCTGCATCACTTCGCCTCATGAAGAATGGTGGAGCGCGCCGCGACGACAGTCACGGTTGCGTTCATTTCGTTCACGAGAGGACGGACGAGTGATCAGGTCCCGACGGCGCGCAAGTCTCGCCGGACAGGTTTTGGTGCTGCAGCTGCTTGTGCTGGCCGTGGTGGTGCTGACCGGCAGCGTGGTGACCATTCTCGACGAACGACGCGACGCCGACGCGGCCACCGAGCGCGAGGTGACGGCGGTCGCCGAATCGATCGCCTGGGCCGATTCGACGGCGGCGGGACTGCTCTCCCCCGACCCCAGCGCCGCCCTGCAACCGCAGACCGAGCGGATCCGACGCGCCACCGGCGTCGATTTCATCGTCGTGATGGCGCCGGACCGAACCCGCTACACCCACACCAATCCCGCGCTGATCGGGCAGCCGTTCAGCGGCAACATCGACCGCGCGCTGGCGGGCGAGACCTTCACCGAGACCTACGCCGGATCGCTCGGCCCGTCGATTCGCACGGTGGCGCCGGTGTACGCCGACGGCCGGATCGTCGGACTGGTGGCGGCGGGCGTCACCAGGGAGAAGATCATCGACCAGTTCCTGCGCGGCCTGCCACTGCTACTCGCGGTGACTGCCGTCGCCCTCACCCTGGCGGCGCTCGGCTCGGTCCTGCTCAGCAGGCGACTGCGTCGTCAGACACTCGGCCTCGCCCCGGCCGAGCTGCGCACCCTCTACGAACACCACGACGCGGTGCTGCACTCGATCGGCGAAGGGCTGCTCGTCTTCGACGCGGGTTCGGACGTCGCCGAGGTGGTCAACGACGAGGCACGACGCCTGTTGACGCTGCCCGACGGCCCGGTCACCCGCGCGCAGCTGCCGGAATCGCTGCGATCCATGGGTCCGGGCCCGGTGAAGGACGAGGTACACCTGACCGGGGACCGCGTGCTCGTGGTGAATCAGGATCCGGTGTCCTTCGAGGGCCGGGTGATCGGCACGGTGACCACCCTGCGCGACCACACCGAACTGCAGAGCATCACCGGGGAACTCGATTCCGTACGACTGTTCACCGAATCGCTCCGCTCCCAGGCGCACGAGTCGGCGAACCGGCTGCACACCGTGGTTACCATGGTCGAGCTCGGCCGCACCGAGGAGGCCGTCGCGTTCGCGACCGCGGAGCTCGCGTTGTCGCAGCACCTCATCGACCGGTTGACCACGGCGATCGCGGAGCCGGCCCTTGCGGCCCTGCTGCTGGGAAAGGTGAACCATGCCGCCGAGCGGGGGGTGGACCTCACGGTCACCGACGACACCGCGCTGCCGACCACGGGGCCGCTCACCGCCCGCGAATTGGTCACGCTCGTGGGCAATCTCGTCGACAACGCCATCGACGCGGCGGGCACGGGCGACGGGGACGAGCGGCCGTGGGTGGAGGTCACGATGCGCTCCGACGGCGCCGAGCTCAGTGTCCGGGTCGCGGACAGCGGACCCGGGATGTCGGCCGAGGCACTGGAGCGGGCCACCGCGCGAGGGTATTCGACCAAGTCCGATCAACGCGGGCTCGGCCTTGCGCTGGTGATGCAGGTGATCACCCGGCACGGCGGCACCATCACCGCCGAGATGACCTACGGTTCGGTGGTCCTCGTCCGTATCCCCCTCGGAGGCAACGAATGATCCGCGTGCTGGTCGTCGAGGACGAGCCACTCATCGCGGAGGCGCACCGCACCTACGTCGGCCGGGTGCCCGGGTTCACCGTGCACGCCGTGGTGCACACCGGCAGCGCCGCGATCCGGGCGGTCGCCGCGGCGAACGCCACCGACGAGCCGATCGACCTGATCCTGCTCGATCTCGGGCTGCCGGACGGCAGTGGCCTCGACGTCGCCGCCGCGCTCGGCGGGGTGCGGCCAACCCCCGACATCATCGCGATCACCTCGGCCCGTGACCTGTCGATGGTCCGCGCGGCCGTGGCGCAGGGCATCGTGCTGTACCTGCTCAAGCCGTTCACCTTCGCCGCCTTCCGCGACAAGCTCGAGCGGTACCTCGAGTTCCGCCGGGCGCTGCCGACCGGCGAGAAGGCGGTCAGCCAGCGGGACGTGGACCGCGCCATGGCCGTCCTGCGGAGCACCGATGAGCGCACCTCGGCACCCAAAGGTGTTGCGCCGCAGACCCTGCAGGAGATCTCCTCGGCCGTGCGGACCTCGGAGTCCGGCCTGAACGCCTCGCAGGCGGCGGACGCGGCGGGCGTATCCCGGGTCACCGCCTGGCGGTATCTCGAGCGGATGGCCGAGGACGGACTGGTGGACCGGCACACGGAGTACGGGCGCGCGGGCAGGCCGCAGGTGCGCTACGTCTGGCGCTGATGCCTCACCGCGGCGCGGCGGTCACCCGCGTCGGGCCCGCATAGGGACTCATCCGCAGCATGGCCCGCCGCGCGAACGGCCTGGCGAGCGGCATCAGGTGCCGCCGCCACCCGAGGGTCGCGGCGATGTCCGAGACGATGTCGTCGAAGACGCGGCGCTGGTAGCCCAGCAGTCGCTGACCGGCCGCCGTGTCCACCCAGTCGGTGGCGTAGACCTTGCCGCTGAACGCGTCGTCCGGCAGCATGTCCAGGCCCATCGCGCCCAGCATCTCGGTAAGGAACTGGCGATAGGTGATCTGACAGCCCGCGCCGCCGCCCAGGAACAACACCCGGCCCCACACCGCCGGGGTCTCCACGGCATTCGCGACCGCGACCGCGGCGTCGACGGGATGCAGCACCTCGATCCGGTTCTCCAGGCCGATCTCGAACATGATCGGGTCCGGCTTCCGGAGCCCCAGGATCGGGACATCCGCGAAGCGCGGGATGAACCAGTCGAGCCCGGACTCCCGCACCATGTCCTCGCCCTCGATCTTGTGCGCCGTGTACGCATCGGTTGCGACCCGCGGGTCGTCCACCCGCCGCGGCGGGTCCCGGTCCAGCGTGTGGCCGTGCACGTCGAAGGTGGAGGCGAACAACAGCTTCGGCGGCCGCGGCTGCGCCAGGCAGGCATCGACGACATTGCGGGTGCCGTCCACGTTGATCTGTCTGGCCAGCCCCGGGTCGAGCTCGCTCGCGGGCGGGATCATCGCCGCCAGGTGCAACACCGCCTCGACGCCGGCGACGGCCGCCGCGACGACCTCGGCGTCCCTGATGTCGCCCCACACCGTGTCCACCCCCGCGAACCCGCGCGCCCGGCGCCGGTCCTCGGGGGTGTCGAGGGCAAGACATCTGACCCGGTGACCGCGGCCCAGCAACTCGGCGAGCACGTGCGAGCCGATGTTGCCGAACGCGCCGGTCAGCAGGAGGTTCATGATCGGATGGTGCCCCGGCCGGAGATCAGCGGCAGGTCGAGCGCCGAGAGCAGGCCGGGCTTGGCGTCGCCGAGGAACGGGATCGCGTTGATGGCGCGCATCCCGGTCGCCAGGCAACCGCCGGTGATCGGGTTGTCATCCTGTTCGCCGCGGAACACGGTCTCCTGGGTGATGTTCGGGCTGCCCTTGATGATCACCCGGTACACGTCGTTGTCGACCGAGGTGGCCCGCGGCCAGTGGGTGGCCGCGTCGTTGGTGATCCGGTTGACGTGTTCGATGACGATCTTCGCCTCGTCGCCCACCCAGCCGCGGATCTCGAATCGCACCGCGGCGCACTGGCCGGGCTCGATGACGCCGAACTTGTACTCGATCGGCTCGGTGGCCGCCCACTTCTCGTAGACGGTGTCGATCCGGTCCAGTTTCACGCCCACCGCATCGGCGATCATCGGGATGGTGTGGCCCCACGCGAAGATCAGCACCTCCGGGATCTCGAGCACCGCCGCCTGCCCGATCGGCGCGCCGATGCCCATGGTCGGGCCGTAGTCACCCTCGTAGGTGGCGTAGTCCAGCAGTTCCTGCACCCGCACGCTGTCCACCCGCCCGCAGACGCCCATCAGGGTCATCGGGAACAGGTCGTTGGCGAAGCCGGGGTCGATGCCGGTGGTGAAGCAGGACTTCCCGCTCTCCTGGCAGGCCTGCTCGAGGGCCGTGAGCATCTCCTGCGGACAGAGCTTCGGGTAGACCAGCGGCGTCATCGAGGTGGACACCACGTGCTTGCCCGACCGCAGCGCCGCCGTCATGTTGTCGATGTTCTGCACCGCGTACTCCGCGGTCGGCCCGTAGTAGGCAACCGCGTCGGCCTCCACCGCGAGGGCCGCCTCGAAATCTGTTGTAGCGGTGAGCCCTACGGGGTCGACACCGATCAGGGTGCCGACATCGACGCCGTCCTTGACGGGATCGTGCACGATGACGCCGACCAGCTCGAACGCCGGGTGGTCGATCAGTTCACGGATGACCAGCTTGCCGACGACGCCGGTGCCCCAGACGATGACCTTGTGCTTCATGCCGTACTGCCTCTCAAAGGTGTGTGTGCATCAACAGGTTTCGCCACTCAGCGGAAGTACTCGCCCGCGTTGACGAACAGGGTCTGGCCGGTGAGCATCCGGGCCCGGTCGGAGGCGAAGAACACCACCGAGTTGGCCACGTCGTCGTCGGCGGGCACCTCGCCGAGCGGCATGTTCTTGGTGATCTCGCCGATGATGGTCTCCTCGGGGACCTTGCGCTCGGCGGCCGCGAGACCGACGTACAGCTCGACCGGCGGGCCCCACATCCAGGTGGGGACGACGGTGTTCACCCGGATCTTGTACGGGCCGAGCTCCTTTGCCAGCGACCACATCGCCGCGTGGAGCGCGCCCTTCGACGTGGCGTACGCGGACTGCGGGAGCTGCGGATGGAACATCGCCTGCGAACCGATCAACACCACCGACCCGCCCCGCTTCTTCAGCTCCGGCAGCGCGGCCTGGGTCAGGGTGAGCGTGCCGATCACGTTGGCGTCGAGCATCGACTTCCAGGCGTCCAGGTCGGCGCCCTCCAGTCCGCCGAAGACGTCCTCCTTCGCCGCCACGTTCACCAGGGCATCCACTCCCCCGAAGCGATCGGCGGCCGTGCGGATCAGCTCACCGCACGCCTCCTTCTCGAGGATGTCGGTGACCGCGTACGCGACCCGCTCCCCGGTGGGGTCGACCTCCTCGGCAACAGCCTTGAGATTCGCCTCGGTCCGCGCGCCGAGCACGACGTTCGCGCCGTCGCGGTACGCGGCGAGCGCGATCTCCCGCCCGAGGCCGTTGCCGACCCCCGAGACCACGACCGTCTTGCCCTCCAACAGCTCCGCCATGTCAGCTTCCTCCGGTGTGATCCAGCTCATTACGTAACGTCGAGTTACGATATCTGGAAGGTAACATCGCGTTACGCTAATGACAATGACTTCTGACAAAGAGACAGCGGGGACGGACGGCGAGCGCAGGCGCGGGCGACCGCGGAATCCGGCGATCGACGATGCCGCGCTGGCCGCCGCCAGGGAGCTGCTGACCGAGGCGGGCTGGGACCAGACCACGATGGTGGCGATCGCCGAGCGTGCGGGCGTTGGCAAGCCCGCCCTCTACCGCCGCTGGCCGTCCAAGACACACCTGGTGTTCGAGGCGATCTTCGGCTGGGTCGACGACGCCCCGCCCGTCGCCGACGCCGTCGATCCGGCGGAGTGGATCCGCCGGTCCTGCGCTTACACCCTCGAACTCTTCGGCCGACCGGAGGTGAAGGCCGCGCTGCCCGGCCTGTTGGCCGCGTTCCGCGACCGCGAGGACCTGCTGACGGCGCTGTGGACCGACTTCGGTGGGCCCGGCGTCGGCATGCTGGCCGACATCATGCACGAGGGCGGCGCGGGTGACGAGGGCGCGGGCGAGCGCGACGCCGCGGCACTGGACGCGCAGGCCACCATGCTGTTCATCGTCGGCGGCAGCATGGTGCTGCGACTGCTGATGGCCGACGACGAGGCCGAGACGCTCGCCCGCCGGATGCCGGACATCCTCCTCGGCGGCGCGGCAGGTCCCCCGCAGGGGCGGTAGGCGCAGACCCGAGATGGATCAGCGGAGCCTGGCCACCTCGGATCGAGCGAACCCGGTGGCGGGGGTCTCGGTCCCGCCGTCCTCCGCGATCTGTTCGGCGAGTTCGCCCGCCGCGGTCAGCACGTGTCGGGCGCGCCTGCGGGCGGCGTGATCACCCGCGGCCTTGACGAAGGCCTTGCGCTCGCGGCCGGTGCCGCTCGCCGCGGCCAGTTCGGGTTCGGTGAGGACCCCGCGGTCGACCTCGGGGGTCAGGATCGCGCGAACCCAGGCGCGCTCGGGCTCGGCGGCCCGGCGCAGCCCGATCACCAGCAGGGTGAACATCACGACCGGCACCAGGATCCAGACGCCGATCACGCCGAGGAGCGTGCCGTGCGCCAGCGCGGCCGCACAGTCCCAGGCTCCGTGCAGCACCATGGCCGCCAGCACGAGTGCGAGGCCGCGGCCGATGCGGCGGGGCTCGTCCGGCCTGCCGATCAGCCACACCAGGCCCATGCAGAAGATCGCGCTGAAGACCGTGTGCGAGGCGATGCCGGTGACGGCGCGCATGACGATCACCTGCACGACGGCGGGCCCCTGCTCGGCGCCGAACGCCCCGGCGGCGGCGGAGACCGCGTAGAGCAGGTCCTCGAAGACCTGGAATCCGAGTCCGATGAAGGCACCGATGACTGCGCCGTCGAATGCGGTCCGCACCACCCGCGGCGCGAGCAGCAGGATCAGGACGAACCCGGCCCCCTTCGCGATCTCCTCGGTGAACGGCGCGGTCAGCGCGGCGCTCCAGTCCAGCGCGAAGGCCTGGCCGTAGAGCTTGGTGTAGATCGCGCGGATCGGGTCGTTGGCGGCGATCACCATGCCGAAGGTCGCGCCGATCCCGCCCCAGAGGAAGGCCAGGACGCGCACCTTGACGGGCACGCTCCTGAAGCGGTCGACATGGCTGATGATCAGCCAGAACGGCACCGTGTAGAGGGTGAACACGATCACCCCTGCGACCAGCGCGGTGGTCAGCACGGGCGCTCCGGGGACCAGGTTCTCGAGCAGCCGGACCACCCCCGCCGCCATGATCAGCCAGTACACCCAGAACGCGAGGTTGCGCGGCTGGTAGATCCGGTACGGGCGGCCGTATCCGGACCGCGCGATCGCGGTCAGCTGCCGCTGCTTGACCACATCCGGGGTGGCGTCACCTGTCAGTGCGGTCATTCGCCGGCCTCCTGGCGCTCGAACCGGATGCTGCCGAGCGTCGCCTCGACGTCGGCGTTGTCGGCGATGACGTCGCCGGGCAGTCCCGCCGCGGTGACAGTGACGGCGGTCCCGCCGTCGACGAAGGCCGCGAAGAACCCCTCTCGGTTGGGCTCGGTGAACTTCTCGATCACGCCACGCGTGCCCGCGGTCGAGTAGATCTCCTGCCGGTCCCCGGTGAGCCGCAGCCCCTCCGCGCGATTCATCCCCTCGCTGCGTCCGGCGGACTCGTCGAGCAGCGCGTCGACCGACCCGCTGAAGTCGGTGGCATGCATCGAGAGAACCATCGTCCCGTTGCCGAACACCGCGTCGGCGCCCTTGATGCCGCTCGTGGTGGAGTCGGTCGAGCGCAGGCCGGACACGAGATTCCACCCGTCCGGCGGGTCGACGGTCACCCCGTCCTTGAGCACCAGCAGCTCACCCGCGGCGACCGGGTCGTCATAGGCGATCGACCGGTCGATCGCAGGGACGACGGTGGCGTAGAGAAACGCCAGCAGGAGAATTCCCATGGCAGGCAACAGGGTTCGGCGATCGAGGCCGAGGATCCGGCGATCGACCGGCACCCAGTCGTCCCGCTCCTCTCGCGGCACCGGGGCACGGTGATGACGGGTCGCTGCGTCGGTCATGGGATGAACGTAGTCCTTCGCGGCGCGAACTACCTCACCGCGCCCGCCGTGGCGAGCACCCACGCGTACTCGAACGCGACCTCTTTCCACTTCTCGTATCGGCCGCTGACGCCGCCGTGGCCGGCGCTCATCTCGGTTTTGAGCAGCAGCGGCGCGTCACCCGTCTTCGTCGCCCGCAACGCGGCCACCCACTTGGCCGGCTCGACGTACAGCACCCGGGTGTCGTTGATGCTGGTGATCGCGAGGATCGCCGGGTAGTCCTTGGCCGCGACGTTCTCGTAGGGGCTGTAGGACCTCATGTACTCGTAGACGTCCTTGTCCGCCAACGGGTTTCCCCACTCGTCCCATTCGATCACCGTCAGCGGCAGCGAGGGGTCGAGGATCGAGGTGAGCGGGTCCACGAACGGCACGTTCGCCAGGATGCCCGCGAACAACTCCGGCGCCAGGTTCGCGACCGCACCCATCAGCAGTCCACCGGCACTGCCGCCGTCCGCGACCAGCTGCGCGGGCGTGGTGCGGCCTGCATCGATGAGATGCCGTGCGCAGTCGACGAAGTCGGTGAAGGTGTTCTTCTTCGTCAGCATCTTGCCGTTGTCGTACCAGTGCCTGCCCATCTCGCCGCCGCCGCGCACGTGCGCGACCACGAACACCACGCCGCGGTCGAGCAGCGAGAGGCGGGCCACCGAGAAGCCCGGGTCCATGCTGGACTCGTAGGATCCGTAGCCGTAGAGCAGCATCGACGCGGGTGCGGCCACTCCCTTGCGCTGCACGATCGAGATCGGGATCTTGGTCCCGTCCGCCGCGGTTGCCCAATCCCGATGCTGCTCGTAGTCGTCGGGGTCGTAGCCGCCGAGCACCGGCTGCGACTTGCGCAGCATCAGCTCGCCGGTCGCCACGTCGTAGTCGTAGACCCGGCTGGGCGTGATGAACGAGGTGAAGCCGAGCCGCAGCAGCGGGCCCGTCCACTCCGGGTTGGACCCGGCGCCGACCGAGTACAGCTCCTCGTCGAACTCGAGCTCGCGCAGCTCGCCGTAGCCGTCGGCGGTCAGCGGCCACACCGCGAGCCGGGTCAGCGCCTCGCGCCGGTAGCTCAGCACCAGGTGACCGGCGAACGCCTCGGCGTCCTCGAGCCGGACGTCCTCGCGCGGCGCCAGCAGGGTGCGCTGGTCGGTTGGGTCGGCCACCGGGGCGTCGACCAGGGTGAAGTTCTCCGCCTTCACGCCCTCGACGTCGCCGTTGTGCAGGATCAGGAACCGGTCCTCGCCCGCGACGACAGCGTGCTCGACGCTGTACTCGACGCCGTCGACGCGGGGCAGCACCACCCGGAACTCGCCCTCGGGGTCGTCCGACTCGAGGCAGCGGATCTCCGAGGTGATCTTGGAGCCGATCCAGATCATCAGGTACTTCTCGCTGCGGGTGGACCCGAAGCCGACCCAGAACCGCTCGTCGGGCTCGTGGAAGACCTTGACGTCCTCGGACTGCGCGGTGCCCAGCTTGTGCCGCCAGACGGTGTCGGGCCGCCAGGCCTCGTCCACCGTCATGTAGAAGACGTGCTCGTTGTCCACGGACCAGGTGGCGCCGGGCGCGGTGCCGGGGATCTCGTCCGCGAGCAGCTCACCGGTGCGCAGGTCCTTGAACCGCAGGGTGTACCGCTCGTCGCCCGCGGTGTCCACGGAGTACGCCAGCAGATGGCCGTCGAGTGTGATCGAGAACGCACCGAGGGAGAAGAAGTCGTGCCCCTCGGCGAGCAGGTTGCTGTCGAGCAGCACCTGCTCGCCCTCGATCTCCGTTTCGGTGGAGAGCACCGGCGGGGTCCAGTCGTCAGGGCCGGAGATCGGGCACCGGCACTGCACGCCGTACTGCTTGCCCTCGAAGCTGCGGGAGTAGTACCACCACTGGCCCATCCGGGACGGCACGGACAGGTCGGTCTCCTGGGTGCGGGCCTTGATCTCCTGGAAGATCGTTTCCCGCAACGGCGCGAGGTGCTCGGTCTGCTGCTCCGTGTAGGCGTTCTCCGCCTCGAGGTACGCGCGCACCTCGGGGTCGTCCTTCTCGCGCAGCCACTCGTAGTTGTCGACGAAGGTGTCGCCGTGATGGGTGCGCTGGAGGGGGACCTTCTTGGCGACCGGGGCTGCGATGGGGCTGCTGACCGGGGTGACGGACGAAGTCATGCCGCCAGCCTAGGCGGTGCGGGCCGCGGCGTGACGGCCTACACCGGGGTCTGGACCCAGTCGCCGAAGGACAGCCCGGAGATGCGCTCGTAGGCCTCGATGTACCGGGCCCTGGTGGCGTCGATGATCTCCTGTGGCAGCGGCGGCGGGGGCGTGTCGCTCGCGCGGTCCCAGCCGGACTCCGGGCCGGTGAGCCAGTTGCGGACGAACTGCTTGTCGAAGCTCGGCTGCACCCGGCCCGGCTCATAGCCCTCGGCGGGCCAGTAGCGCGACGAGTCCGGGGTGAGCACCTCGTCGGCGAGGACCAGGTTGCCGTCCGCGTCGAGGCCGAACTCGAACTTGGTGTCGGCCAGGATGATGCCCCGGTCCGCGGCGAAGCTGGCCGCCCGGAAGTAGATGTCGAGGGTGTCCTCGCGCAGCTTGATCGCCAGCTCCTGACCGAGCTGATCGATCACGGTCGCGAAGTCGACGTTCTCGTCGTGCTCGCCGAGCACCGCCTTGGTGGCGGGGGTGAAGATCGGCTCGGGCAGCTTGCTCGCCTCGACGAGGCCCTCGGGCAGTTCGACGCCGCAGACGGCGCCGGTGCGCTGGTAGTCGGACAGCCCGGACCCGGTGAGGTAGCCACGGGCCACGCACTCGACCGGCACCATGTTCAGCTTGCGCACCACGAGGGCGCGGCCGAGCACCTCGGCCGGGATCCGCTCGTCGTCGGGCGCACCGGCCAGGTGGTTGATGCCGCCGAGCTGCTCGAAGAAGAACACGCTCATCGCGGTGAGCACGCGCCCCTTGTCGGGGATCGGGGTGCTCAGCACGTGGTCGTAGGCGGAGATCCGGTCGCTCGCGACCAGCAGCAGGTGCTCGTCGTCGATCGTATAGAGGTCGCGGACCTTGCCGCCGGCCAGGTGGGCGTAGTCGCTGAGTGAGGGGCGCACACCGGCACCCTATCGGGTCGCTGCCCGGCCGATTCGCGGGCGATCGCCCACCGAGGGCCTTGGTCTATCCTGCAACAGTTGTCGCGGTGTTCGGGAAGTCCGGTGCAAGGCCGGCGCGGTACTCGCCACTGTGAGCAGGTACGTCGACTACCAGGGGTTCGACCCCAGCCACTGGATGCGCATGCATCCGGGAAGGCGTAGCCGGCGGCAATCCCTGCCGAGCCAGGAGACCGGCCGTGGCGCATACCTGCATGTTTTCCACGAGTCATGGAAGGCGGGTCGCTTTGCGCACCCCTGTTTCACCCCGAGTCATCGCATCTGCCGCAGCGTCGATCGCTGCCGCGCTCACCCTGTCCGCGTGCGGCGGATCGTCGAACTCCGACGCCGACACCCCCGCGGTCTCCCTGCAGAACTGCGGCCGCACCGTGACCCTCGACGGGCCTGCCGAACGCGGTGTCACGCTCAACCAGGGCGCCACCGAGACCGCGCTGTCGATCGGCGCCCAGGGCCAGATGGCGGGCACGGCCTACCTCGACGACACGATCGCACCCCAGTGGCAGGCGGCGTACGCCGAGGTCCCGGCTCTCGACGAGAAGGACTTCCCGAGCCGCGAGGCCCTGCTCGAGACCAAGCCCGACCTGGTGACGGCGTCGTACTCCAGCGCGTTCGACGACAAGGCCGTCGGCTCGCACGCGTCGTTCGACGAGCTCGGCATCGCCACCTACGTCTCCCCCTTCGGCTGCAAGGACAAGTCGAAGCGACCCGCGGTCGCCTGGGATTCGATCGCGACCGAGATCACCGACTACGGCATCATGTTCGGCCGCGTGGACGAGGCCGACGCGGTGGTCGCGCAGATGCGCGAGACGCTGGCAGGCATCGAGTCCGCCGCGCCCGCGAAGGGCAAGAGCATCTTCTGGTACGACAGCAACACCACGACGCCGTACGTCGGAGCCAACGCCGGCGGACCGCAGCTGATCATCGACGCGGTGGGCGGCACCAACATCTTCGCCGGCACGGACGGGTCATGGGCCGACGGCAACTGGGAGACGGTGCTGGCCGCGAACCCGGACGTCATCGTCCTCGCCGACGCCTCGTGGGACACCGCCGAGGAGAAGAAGAACTATCTGCGCGCAGACCCGGCGCTGAGGGACCTGAAGGCCGTGCGTGAGAACGCGTTCGTCGTCCTCCCGTTCTCGACGACAACCCCGGGTCCGCGCACGATCGAGGGTGCGACGCTCGTCGCCGGGCAGCTGGGCGGCGGCGGGGCGTGACCGCGTCCACCCGGGCGCCGGTCCGGTCAGCCACGACGACCAGCACCGCGTGGTCGGCGATCCTGATCGCGCTGCTCGCGATGAGCTGCGTGGCCGGGGTCGCGATCGGCGCGGCCGACCTGTCGATCGGCACGGTCGTGGAGTCGATCGCCGGACGGCTCGGTATCGGTCCCGGCACGGACCTGCTCACCACGCACATCGTCGTCGACCTGCGGTTGCCGCGGGTGCTGGCAGCCGCGGCCATCGGCGCGGGGCTCGCTCTGTGCGGCGCGGTGCTGCAGTCGCTGACCGGGAACCAGTTGGCCGACCCCTACCTGCTCGGCATGTCGGGGGGCGCGTCGTTGGGCGCGGTCCTCGCGCTCACCACCGGCGCGAGCGCGGTGGGCGCACTCGGCTTCGGTGCCGTCTCGACGGCCGCGTTCCTCGGTGCCCTCGCGAGCCTGCTGCTGGTGTTCCTCATCGCGACGTCCCGGTCCGGGGCGCTGCTGCCCGGTCGGCTCGTCCTCGCCGGGATAGCGGTGGGGCAGCTCGCGGCGGCACTGACGTCGGCGCTGGTGCTGTTCGGCGACCGGGACGCCGCCCACCGGGTGCTGAGCTGGACCCTCGGCTCGGTCGCCGGGGTGCGCTGGTCCGGTCTGGTCGGCATCCTGGTCGTCGTCGCGGTGACGATGACGATCGTCCTCGCCTACAGCCGGGTGCTGGACTCGTTCGCGTTCGGTGAGCGTGCGGCCGCGAGCCTCGGCACCAACGTCGAGCGCTCGCGCTGGGTGCTGTACGCGGTGGCGTCGCTGTGCACCGCGGCGCTGGTCGCGCAGGCAGGCATCATCGGGTTCGTCGGCCTCGTGGTGCCGCACGCGGCCCGCATGCTCGTCGGGCCACTGCACGCGCGCCTGCTGCCGGTGGTCGCACTGATGGGTGCGCTGCTGCTGGTGTGGGCCGACATCGCCGCCCGCACCGTCATGCCGGGGCGAGAACTGCCCATCAGCATCGTCACCGCCATCGTCGGGGTGCCTGCGTTCGTGTGGCTGCTTCGACGAAGGGGAGTTCGCGCATGAGCCACCACACTCCGGAGATCCGAGTCGAGGACGTCACCTGGTCGGCCGGGGGCAGCCGGATCCTCGACAAGGTGGCGTGCACGGCCCCGGCCGGGCAGGTCACCGGCCTGATCGGTCCGAACGGGTCGGGCAAGACGTCGTTGCTCTCGACCATCGCCCGGCTCGAGCGTCCCGAGAGCGGACGGGTGCTGCTCGACGACATCCCGGCGACCGCGATGCACCGGCGCGAGTTCGCGCGGACCGTCGCACTGGTGGAACAGCATTCGGCCACCGAACTGGACCTGACGGTGGAACAGATCGTGGCACTCGGCGCCATCCCGCACCGCGGCGGCTGGGCCCGCCCCGCCACACTGGGCACGGGCGAACTGGTCACCGAATGCCTCGCGACGGCCGGGATCGCACATCTGCGACACCGGTTGTGGCAGAGCCTGTCCGGCGGCGAGAAGCAGAAGACCCAATTGGCCAGGGCCTTCGCACAGCGCCCCTGCGTGCTGCTGCTGGACGAGCCGACCAACCACCTCGACGTCTCTGCTTCGCTCGAACTGCTCGAGCTGATCCGGGCCCGCGGACTGACCACGGTGGCCGCGATGCACGACCTGAACCTGGCCGCGATGTACTGCGATCACCTGGTGGTGCTGCGCGACGGTCGGGTGGTCGCCGAGGGCCCGACCGAGTCGGTGCTCACCGCCGAGCTGCTGGCGGACATCTACGGCCTCGACGCCCTGGTACAGCCCCATCCACGAACGGGACGCCCGATGGTTGTCCTGTGCGGTCCCGTCGACGCCACCGCCGAAAGATCTTTCTCGTGAACATGATTCAGCGAAATCGATGGGTGATCGTCACCGCGCCCACCGACCGCGGCGCCGATCCCCGCGATCAGGTGCTCGGCGCACTGAGGGTGCTGCGGGACCGGCACCCGGACACCGTCTTCGTGACGGCGGTACTCGGCGGCTCGGGGACGTCCGTCACCACGGCGCTCGACGAGGCGGCCGCGGCAGGCGCCACCGAGGTCGTCGTGGTCAGTGCCCAGACCGTGCTGGACCGCAAGATCGACGCGTGGTTCCGCCGCGTCATCGGGCACTGGTTGCGCGAGCGCGGGCAGGATGTCCCCGACATCCGCCTCGCCGGGCCGCTGAGCGACACCGACACGTACGCCGATCTGCTCGACGCCGCGATCTCGGGCCCCACCTCCGCGGCCCGCACGACCACCGCTCCCCTGACCTCGCCCGCGTGGGACGAGGTGCCCGGCTTCGCTCGGCACGTCCTGGTGTGCCGGGGTCCGCGCTGCTCGGCGCGCGGCGGCCCGGAGGCCGCGCAGGCACTGGACCGCGTGCTCGAGGCCCGCGGCCTGGGAGACGATGACGTCCTCGTCACCCAGACCGGCTGCCTGTTCCCGTGCTCGCAGGCGCCCGTCGTCGCGGTGTATCCCGACAACTCCTGGTACGCGGAACTGCGCGCCGACCGGGTCGAACGGTTCGTCGACGAGCACCTGCTCGAGGGCAGGCCCATCGCCGAGTGGAGCGGTGCGCGGCGGTCGTCTGACACCCTGGAGGCATGACCACCGCCGCGCCCCGCGTCACCGTCACCTACTGCACGCAGTGCAACTGGCTGCTCCGGGCCGGCTGGATGGCGCAGGAACTGCTGAACACGTTCGGCACAGACCTCGGCGAGGTGGCCCTGATCCCTGGCACCGGCGGCGTCTTCCGGATCGCGGTCGGCGACGACCTGCTGTGGGACCGCAAGCGCGATGGCGGTTTTCCCGACATCGTCACGCTCAAGCAGCGCGTGCGCGACGTGGTGGCGCCGGAGCGGGACCTGGGTCACGCGGATCGCGGTCGCGCCGACTGATCGCTCAGTCCCCCCGCGGGCCGTAGGTGTCGACCACCAGGACCGGCCCGTCACCAAGAGCGCCGTCCGCGTCCATCGCCAGCGCGCCCGCGAGAGCCTTCGCGGTGTAGACGGGATCGAGGGTCAGCCCGTGGTCCGCGCCGACCCGCAGCGCGGCCGATCCCTCGGGCGTGCCGAACCCGTATCCGGGCCCGAGCCAGTCACGGGTCACCGTGAGCGCCCCCGGCTCGAACTCGACAGGGCCAAGCGCGGCCCCGCGCCGGGTGAGCAGCCGCGCGGTCCTGCGCGCCAGCCCGACGAGGTCCCGCTCGGCCAGCGGCAGGGTGTCGTTGACGACCACCCCGACCACCCGGGTGCGCAGGCCTGCCAGGCGCAGTCCCAGCAGCAACCCGGCGGCGGTGCCGCCCGAGCCAACCGGGGTCACCACGTGCGTCGGCTCCGGCATCGCGCCCGCCTCGACCTGCGCGGCCAGCTCCAGCGCGGCCTCCACATAGCCGAGCGTCCCGAGTCGCGAGGAGCCGCCCGCGGGCAGGAAGTAGGGCAGTCGCCCGCCGCGCGCGTGCCGCACCATCAGCCACGGTGCCGCCGCGATCGTGCGGGCCTTCGTCCTGGTGAAATGCAGTGCGGCACCGGAGTGCCGCAGCCGTTCGAGCTGCTCGCGCACGTGCTCGTCCATCGGCTGATCGATCAGCGCCAGGGCCGTGTCGATGCCGAACTCGTGGGCGTACAGGGCCGTCGCCAGCCCCCAGTTGGTGCCCTGGCCGCCGACGCTGAAGATCTGCCGAGAGCCACGGGCGAGGACGTCCGGGATGATCCACTCCAGCTTGCGTACCTTGTTGCCGCCCCAGCCGCCCGAGCCGTAGACACCCTCGTCCTTGCACCACAGCCGGTTCGCCCGGCCCAAACCCTCCAGGTGGGTGATCGGGGTCGGGGCGGAGCCGAGCCTGCGGTATGGGAGGGTCGCCTCGAGTTCCGGGAAGAGCCGGTACAGCGCGGGGCCTGTCGTCTGTTCCATGTGATCGCCTAGACCGAACCGAGCCGGCGGCGGAGCGCACCAGCGAGGTAGTCGAGATCCGGCCGACGGGCTGCGACCGGGCGGCCGCGGAGACCGAAGCCGTCGCCGGGGGTGCGCGGGATGACATGCAGGTGCACGTGGAAGACCTCCTGGCCGGCCACGGCTCCGTCCGCGAGGAAGAGGTTCACTCCGTCGGCACGCGGTCCGTCGGCGGGCAGGCCCGCGGCGTCGGTGCCGTTGTCCCGCAATGCGGCCGCCAATCGCTGACCGACGGCGAAGACCCGGCCGCCGTCCTGCGGGTCGAGCTGCCCGAGCCCCGACGCGTGCCGCTTCGGGACCACCAGCAGGTGACCAGGGGTGAACGGGCGGATATCCATGAACGCCACGGTGTGCTCGTCCTCGTACACGACGCTCGCCTCCGCCTCGCGCGCGATGATGGCACAGAATATGCAGTGGCTCATGGGGATTGATGATAGGCCCCACGGGCGTTCCCGGTGGACGGGCAATCCCCTTCTCGCGCTGCCGCGGCGGTCCTAGGGTATGGCCACCGACAGTGGATGGGAGTTGCGAAATGAGCGCACGCAATCCGGTGGCGCCCCTCGATGCGGGCGACGTCGAACACTTCGACCACGAAACCGACGTCCTGATCGTCGGCTACGGGTGCGCGGGCGCGGCCGCGGCTCTGGAGGCAACGGCGGCGGGCGCCGAGGTCGTCATCCTGGAGAAAGCGAGCGGCGGCGGCGGATCGTCGGCGCTGTCCGGCGGCGAGATGTACCTCGGCGGCGGCACCGAGGTCCAGCGGGCCTGCGGATTCGAGGACTCCGCGCAGGACATGGAGGCGTTCCTGCTGGCCGCCCTCGGACCCGACGCCGACAAGGAGAAGGTCGGCCTCTACAGCCGGGACAGCGTCGCGCACTACCAGTGGCTGGTCGACCACGGCGTGCCGTTCAAGCCGTCGCTGTGGAACTCCCCCACCTGGGTGCCGCCGACCGACGACGGCCTGATGTGGATGGGCGAGAACTCCTATCCCTTCGCGGAGCTCGCCAGGCCCGCCCCCCGCGGACACCGGGTCACCTCGGACGGGTTCGGCGGCAAGGTCCTGATGCACAAGCTGTCCGAGGCCGTCTCGGCCACCGACGCGGCGGTGCACACCGACACATACGCGACCCGGCTGATCGTGGAGGCCGGCCGGGTGGTCGGTGTCGTCGCCCGCCAGTACGGCAAGACCTACGCCTACCGGGCGCGCCGCGGCGTGGTGCTCACCACCGGCGGATTCGCCGACAACGCGGAGATGGTCGCGCAGCACGCCCCGCAACTGGTCGGGCTCGGCGTCAACAGCGACGGCGGCGACGACGGCCGCGGCATCGTGATGGCCCAGGCCGTCGGCGCCGCCGTCAAGCACATGTCCGCCGGGCAGGTCGGCATCTCGCTGATCCCCGGGATGATGGTGCGCGGCATGATCGTCAACAGCGTCGGCCAGCGCTTCATCAACGAGGACGTCTACCCCGGCCTGGTCGGGCAGGCGGCGCTGTACAAGCACGGACTGAAGGTGTGGGTGATCCTCGACGAGCAGGCCTACGAGGAGGTGCCGGTCGACGAACGCTGGGGCGTGCAACCGCATTTCGTGGGCGAGACGATCGAGGAGCTGGAGCAGCAGATCGGCATGCCTGCCGGCGCACTGGCCACCACAGTCGGTGAGTACAACCGGCACGCCGCCGAGGGCGAGGACCCGTACTTCCACAAGGCCGCGAGGTGGCTGCGACCGCTGCAGTCGCCGTTCGCCGCGATCGACGTCCAGCGCGGCATCGCCCCGCCGGAGTACGGCGAGGCGGGCAGGGGCGGCGCGGAGGTGTTCACCATCGGCGGGCTGTGCACCACCGTCGACGGCCGGGTTCTCGACCTCGACGGCGACCCGATCCCCGGCCTGTTCGGGGCCGGGCGGGCCACCTCCGGTCTGCACTCCTGGGGTTACATCAGCGGGACGTCGCTCGGCGACGGCACCTACTTCGGCCGCCGGGCCGGGGTCGCCGCCGCCGGGACCGACTGAGACGGTCCCGTCAGCGCGCGAGGGCCAGCGCGTCGGACGGCACGGATGCCCGCGCCAGCAACCGCGCGTACCTACCGCCGAGCTCGACCAGTTCGGCGTGGGTGCCGCACTCGGCGACCCGCCCGTGATCGAGCACGACGATCTGGTCCGCATCGCGGATCGTGGACAGCCGGTGCGCGATGGTGATGGTGGTGCGTCCCCGGCTGACCGCGTCGAGCGCGGCCTGCACGGCGCGCTCGGTCTCGTTGTCCAGCGCGCTGGTCGCCTCGTCGAGGATCAGCACCCGCGGATCGCGCAGCAGCGTGCGTGCGATCGCGATGCGCTGCTTCTCGCCGCCCGAGAACCGGTGACCGCGCGCGCCGACGACGGTGTCGTAGCCGTCGGGCAGGGACGCGATCAGCTCGTGCACCTGGGCGTCGCGCGCCGCCGCCTCGATGTCGGCATCGGTGGCATCGGGCCTGGCGTGCCGCAGGTTCTCGCGGATGGTGGCGTGCAGCAGGTACGTCTCCTGGGAGACGACCCCGACCAGTTCGGACAGTTCGGCCAGCGGGATCGACCGCAGGTCGACCCCGTCGATGCTCACCGAACCCGAGCTGGGGTCGTGCAGGCGCGCCACGAGGGAGGCGAGAGTGGTCTTGCCCGAACCGGTTTCGCCGACCAGCGCGAGCGAGGAACCGGCCGGCACCTCGATGCTCACGGAGCCGAGGGCGTTCCGGTCCGACCCCTCGTAACGAAAACGGATGTCCGCCAGGCGAACCGCGCCCGCCACGTCCTCGCGGCGCAGGTGCACGGGGTGCTCGGGGTCGTCGATCTCGACGGGGAGGTCGAGGTACTCGAAGATGCGACTGAACAGGGCGAGTGAACTGGTCACCGAGACACCGACGTCGAGCAGGCTCATCAGCGGCCGGAACAACGCCGCCTGCAGCCCCGTGAAGGCGACCAGGGTGCCGATGGTCATGCCGCCGGACGTCGCGGGCAGGCCCGCCGCGAGGTAGAGCAGCGCCGGGATGGCGGCGAAGACGATGTTCATCGTGGCCATCCGCCAGCGGCCGGAGAGCTGCGACCTGACCTCGAGATCGGCCAGGCGATGCGAGGTGTCCGCGAAGCGCTCCGACATCGCGGGACCGGCCCCCAGCGTCTTGCCGAGCTGGATCCCGCTGATCGACAGGGACTCCTCGATCTGGGTCTGCATGTCGGCGAGGGTGCGCTGGCGCTGCGCGGTGATCTCCCGCCGCATCCTGGCGACCTTGCGGGTCAACCAGATCGCGGGCGGCAGCACGATCAGTGAGAGCAGCGAGAGCCGCCAGCTCAGCACGGCCATCGCGATGGCCGTGCCGACGACGGTGGTGACGTTGGAGGCGATCGAGGTGGCGGTCGAGGTGACCACGGTCTGCATGCCGCCGATGTCGTTGGTGAGGCGGGACTGGATCTCCCCTCCCCTGGTGCGGGTGAAGAAGCCGAGCGACTGCCGCTGCAGGTGTGCGAACACCCGGGTCCGGAGCCCGTGCATGATGCGCTGGCCGACGGTGGTGGAGATCCAGGTCTGCACGACGCCGAGCACCGAGCCGACGACGGTCACCGCGAGCATGCCGATCACCGCCCACACCAGCAGCGTGACGTCCTGGTCGGGAATGGCCTTGTCGATGACGGCGCGGACCAGGAACGGGTTGGCCAGCGAGACGGCGGAGGCCGCGATGATCAGCACGGTGACCACCGCGATCTGTGGGCGGTAGGGCGAGAACAGGGCGCCGATCCGGCGCAGGCTCACCGGCGACTCGGCCAGCTGGGCGCGGTCGGCGGGATCGATCTTGCGTGAGCGGGTGCCCGGTCCGGGCTCGCCGCTTCGGGGGCTTGTCATACAACCACCCCTCTCGGTATGTCGGGGTAAGACATACTGAGGTTCCCTCACTATGAGGTGTCTGTCAAGTGAGGTAGCCTAAGTCACCATGGACCAGCAGCACCCCGACACCCTCCGGGATCTCCTGATGTCCAGCGCCCGGGCCCTGCGCCGACGCTGGTTCGTCGCTCTGGAGCCCTGGCAGCTGTCCCCCCACGAATACCGGGCGCTGCAGGTGATCGACCGCGAAACCGACCGGCATCCTCGGCTCGGAGACGTCGCGAAGGCGCTGCGCATCGCGCCGCGGTCCGCGACCGAGGTCGTCGACAGGCTCGAGCAACGCGGCCTCACCGAACGGGCCCCGGACGCCGCCGACCGGCGCGCCACGTGCGTCCGGCTGACCGAGGCCGGTCGCAGCATCATCGGCGAGCTCGAGACGGCACGCGCCGACGACGCCGAGGACTTCTTCGCGGCGCTCGACGAGCACGATCGCGCCGAGCTGCGCCGCATCCTCGACAAATTGCGCTGACGCGCCTGTGCGCGGTTGACGAGTGTCTGGACTCGTCAACCG
>NZ_JBSGTR010000075.1:0-22680 GCF_053607505.1 Rhodococcus sp. NPDC055112 | reverse complement strand
ACTGTGCCCCGACACCTCAGGTGTCGGGGCACAGTCGTATCTGCGGCCCGATATGGTTCATCGGTGACTTCACTCGACGGCCTCAGCCACGTCCGCCTCGAAGGCGACGTACTCCGAATCGCAATCGCCACCGCCGACAACGGCACCTCCCTCGACTTCGACGGGGTGAGCCAGGGCACCACCGCCCTGCAAGCCGTTGCGGCAGGCACCCTCGCCGCGCGCAGCGTCCTGTTGATCGGTGAGGGCGCCAACTTCTGTGCGGGCGGCAACGTCCGGGCCTTCGCGGCCGCCGAGGACCGCGGTGAGTTCGTCGACTACCTCGCTCGCACCCTGCACGACTTCGTCCGTGCGATCGACGCCGTCGAGATCCCGGTCGTGGCCGCGGTTCAGGGCTGGGCGGCCGGCGCGGGTATGAGCCTGGTCTGCGCATCCGACGTCTCCATCGGTGGCCCGTCCACCAAGCTCCGGCCCGCCTACCCCTCGATCGGGTACACCCCCGACGGCGGCATGTCCTGGACGCTGCCGCGGATCGTCGGGATCGCCAAGGCCCGCGAGATCCTGCTCACCGACGCGGTCATCGGCGGCGACGAGGCGGTCCGACTCGGCATCCTGAGCCGGCTGGTCGGCGACGACGAGATCCGCGAAGAGGCGCTGCGGGTCGCCCGCACCCTCGCGGCCGGTCCGACCGCCGCATATGCAGGCATCAAGCGCCTGCTCGCACAGTCGGGTGAGCGTTCGCTGTCCGAGCAGTTGGACGCGGAGACCGCCTCGATCTCGGCCGCGGCCGCGGGCCCGACCGGCCGGGAGGGCGTCGACGCCTTCGTCGAGAAGCGCCGCGCCGACTTCTCCGCAGGCGAGTAGCTCGACCAGCGCTCCGACAGGAGACCGCGGGGAGGGTCCATCCTCCCTGCGGTCTCCGTTCGCGCACCTCGTGCGCGGCGCCTTCTGGACTCACTCGTCGCGACGCAGGGGGTGGCTCGCACATCGAATGCCACCGCCCCATCGGGACGCGATGTCCATCCGGAAACCGGAAACGACGGTGGCCTGCCGCCTCTCGAGCCCCTTGATCAACCGGGTGTGCTCCTCCCCCATCAGCACGACATTCTCCTCGAGGCACATCGTGTTGCAGCCGAGCGCATGCGCTTCCTCCGACGTCGCCGGAATGACCTCCCAGTCCTTCAGGATCGACGGCAGCCCGCGTTCCAGGCCGCCGGTGTAGCAGATGCACAGACCCCGACGGACGACGGCGAAGATGCAATCGAGGTGCAGCCATTCGCTGGTGAGCGGGACCTCGTGGACCCGGTAGCCCTCGGGCCCCAGGTAGCGCTGCAGCCAGTCGATGCCTGCCCGGTCCGACGCCAGTCCCGAGTTTCCGACCAGGACATCGTGGCCCATGACGAAGATGTCGCCCCCTTCCAGGAAGGGACCCGGGCCGTCAGACAGCCGCGTCGGCTGCACGGGCAGCGGCGTGGGCATCGAGACGTATCGGGCTTGGGGGTCTTCTGACACGCGTCGCTGTAGGAGCTCACGGATACTGAAGATCTCTCTACGCCGAAACGGAGTCTTGACGGCCAGCTCGATGGCGTGGTTGCCGACCATCAGGATCGGATCCCGCACGAAGACCGGAAAGCCTCCTGGCGCCAGATAGGCGAGGTACTGCTGCTCCGGAGCGGTCCACGGGCGAGCCCGACGAACCTGCACACCAGCGTCTTCGTATGCCCGCACCAAGCCTTCGAGCTGGCGAGCGGTGTCTTCGAACGCCTCGGGGTCGACGTCCCTCAATGGTCGCCCCTGATACTTCCGGAGCAGTTCCAGCGTGGCGGGGGCCATGTACTCGTAGCAGAAATGTGTCGGCGCGGGCACGAGGGCGTCCTCCGGAAGAATGCCGACGATCACCTCGTGGAGTTGGCCCCACTCGTTGGGCACTCCGATCGGATTCATGTCGCCTTCTCCTCGATTCATCCGGGACCCACGGCGCGCCCACGGTGCGACGACACCATGAGTCCAGTCTGCGCCCGCGCGGCACCGCAAAGCTCAGCCAGTTGAATCCGGGGCGGAGCTTTGTGTCGGACTGCGGCGGTAGCATTCGAACATGGGTTCGATCGATGGGGTCGGGGTTGCGGGACGGGTGCAGGAACACCTGTCCGCGTTGGTCGCCGCCGTCGATGGCCTCTGCGAGTGCGATCTGACGGGGTTGCCGGACGGCGAGCTGACGTCGGTCATGCAGCAGGCCGAGAGGTCACTTCGGCGGGCAGGCGCGGTGGGACACCGACTGGTCGTGGAGGCAGTCGAACGCTCACTCCCGAGCAAGCTGGGACACAAGTCGGTGAACAAGCTGCTGGTCGAGGTGTTGCGGATCTCGGCCGCTGATGCCTCCGCGCGGGCGAGGGCGGCGAAGACGTTGGGAACCTGGCATTCGTTGTCGGGGGATCCGTTGCCCGCGGACCTGCCCGAAACCGCTGCCGCGCAACGCGACGGCGATATCGGCCCGGATCACGCCCGCGCGATACGAGCAGTCATCCGCAAGATCCCCCACACCGTCAGCAGTTCCGACGTCGCCGTCGCGGAGGAAATCCTGGCCGACCTGGCACGTTCGGCGACACCGGAAGATGTGGAAAAGGCCGGACACGACCTGCTCGCGCACCTGAACCCCGACGGCAACCTCACCGATCACAAGGACCGCAAGCGTCTGCGGGGCATCCGGATCGGCCGCCAGGACACGGATCTCATGACCCCGATCTCCGGCCATCTCGACCCCGAGACCCGGGCGCTGCTCGAACCGATCCTGGCGAAGTGGGCACGACCCGGGATGAACAACCCCGACGACCCCGAATCACCGACAGGCGATGCAGAGCATTCGAGCATCGACAGGGATGCGTTGGCTGCGGCGGCGGGTCGCGACACCCGCACCGCGCCGCAGCGCAACCACGACGCCATCAAGGAAGCGCTGCGCGCACTGCTCGGCTCCGGCGTCTTGGGGTCGCATCGCGGACTGCCGGTGACGGCGATCATCACCATGACCCTCGACCAACTCGAACATGCCGCGGGTGTCGCCACGACCGCGTCCGGCGGGATCCTCCCGGTACGAGACGCACTGAAGATGGCCGAACGGTCACATCCGGTACTGGTGCTCTTCGACCACAACGGCAGACCCCTGCACCTCGGACGAAGCAAACGCCTCGCCACCGCCGACCAACGACTCGCCCTCATCGCCGCCGACGGTGGCTGCACCCGGCCCGGCTGCGACGCCCCCGCCACCATGACCGCCGTCCACCACGTGAACGACTGGTCCAAGGGCGGCACCACCGACATCAGCGAACTCACCCTCGGATGCGACGGCTGCCACGCCCTCATCCACGACGGCCCCGGCGGCTGGCACACCCACACCGCCCCCAACGGCACCGACAACGCCGGACGCACCCAATGGACCCCACCACCACACATCGACCCCGAACAGAAACCCCGCATCAACCACCGCCACCACCCCATGGAACTACTCGAGCGTGCCCGACGAAAAGCCAACGCCCGCAGGGAGGCCGACGCACGCGAGCGGCGCGGCAATCAAGGGCGACAACCGCGACCCTTCCGGGAGAACGAAGGCGATGTTCCCTAGGCGAAAGCTCTGGGGTGGAGTTGCCAATGCACTGCCTGGCCGCGTTCTCCTTGGGCCCCTTTCATTCGCCGACTGGAGAATCGCATCAGCCGATCTGCACTAGCCACTGCAGAGCGTGGCTAGTGCGTGAAGGGCGCCCGACCCTAGAAAGGATTGAACACGAATACCTTCGGAAAGTACCCGTAGAGTTGCACGAGGTCGTGCTTGCGCCCCTCGCGGTCGAGTTGGATGCAGTCGGTCCAGCCTCCGCCTGAGGCGCAGTAGATGTCATTGACACCAAAGGGGCTGACCGCAACAAATTTTGGAGCCGGCCTCCATGCATCGGGATCTACCGGGGTCACGAAGTGCTGGCTGTATGGCGCGTAACCCGGAGGTGGTGTGTGGCCCTGCGCCGATGCAGTAGGAGCAAGTGCCGCCCCCATGCCCACAGCCAAAGCGGTTGCCACTGGCAGCCGTATCATCAAAGCCCCCTGAAATTGACGTTCACCTACCGAATGGTCGGTTTCGAGCCCTGCGCCGTTACTTTCGTCCGAGACACTTCTCCGACCGGCACGGTCAGTGCGCCACCGCCATCTCCTGCATTACTTCGCCACCTTCGGGTAGTCGAGCAACACAATTCGGGAGAACGAACCTCCGCGGCTAGAACAGCGCGCCGCTGGGCAGCCGCCAGTCGACCGGCTGCTCCCCCAATTCGTCGAGGAGCCGATTGGCCCGGCTGAACGGCCGCGACCCGAAGAACCCGCGTCGGGCGGACAGCTGCGACGGGTGTGCGGATTCGATCACCGGCACATTCCCGAGCATCGGTTTCAGGGTGCTCGCGTCCCGCCCCCACAGGATCGCCACCATCGCCTCGGGCCGGGCCACCAGCGCCCGGATGGCCTGCTCGGTCACGGCCTCCCAGCCCTTGCCTCGATGCGCGGCCGCCCTGCCGGGCTCGACGGTGAGCACCCTGTTGAGCAGCAGCACCCCCTGTTCGGTCCACGGCGTGAGGTCGCCGTTGTCCGGCGTCGGCAGACCAAGATCCTCGCTGTACTCGGCGAAGATGTTGCCGAGGCTGCGCGGCACCGGACGGACGTCGGGCGCCACCGAGAAGCTCAGTCCCACCGCGTGGCCCGGGGTCGGATAGGGATCCTGGCCCACGATCAGCACCCGGACGTCCCGAAACGGCTGCCGGAAGGCGCGCAGCACGTTCTCCCTGGCCGGCAGGATGTCACGGCCCTGCGCGGTCTCGGCGCTCATGAACTCCTGCATCGACGAGATCTGCCCCGCGACCGGCGCGAGCGCCTGCGCCCAACCCGCTTCCATCGACTCGTCGAGAGTTCGAGTCGGCATCAGTCGACGCGACGGAGCGCGTCCCGATAGAACGCGGCGTTCGCCGAATAGGTCTTCACGTTGATGTCCAGGTGGCCCTCGGGCACCTCGTAGCCCTCGCGGATCTTCGCGGGTACGCCGAGCGCCATACGACGCGCCGGCACCTCGAACCTGAACGGGATGACGGCCCCCGCGCCGACGATCGCGCCGCTGCCGACCTTCGAGCCGTTCAGCACGACCGATCCGGACGCGATCAGGCAGTTGTCGCCGATCGTCGCGCCCTCGATGTGCGCGCTGTGCCCCGCCACGCAGCCCGTTCCGATCACCGTCGGATCGATCGGGGTGCAGTGGATGACGGTGCCGTCCTGGATGTTGGTGTCCGCGCCGATCGTGATGGTGCCGTAGTCGCCGCGCAGCACCGCCTGCGGCCACACCGAGGCGCCAGCAGCCAAGGTGACCGCACCGATCACCACGGCGTCGGGGTGGACATACGCGTCCGGGTGGATGTCGGGAACGCGGTCACCGAGGGCGTAGATAGGCATTCGGGCAATCTATCTAATCGAAGCTCTGCCATCCGCCGCCGCCCGCCCAGGAACGGCCGTCGACCTGCACGCCGGCTCCGGCCAGGACCGACCCGATCCGATGCCAGCCCGCAGGCAGCGGCGCATCGGCGGGAAAGGTCGCGGCCAGGGCGTGGTCCTCGCCCCCGGTGAGCACCCAGTCGAGCGCGTCCGCCCCCAGCGCCGTCGCGGCGGCGGAGAGCTCGGGCCCAGGTTCGAGCTGCGCACCGTCCAGGTCCATCGCGACCCCCGACGCGGTGCACATGTGCCCCAGATCGGCGATCAACCCGTCGGACACGTCGGTCATGGCGGTAGCACCGGCGCGAGCCGCGACCGGGCCGCTCTCGTACGGTGGCACCGGAACCTTGTGCGCGGCAACCAGTTTCGGAAATCGATCCGATTCGGCCAGCAACGCGGCCAGCCCCGCCGCCGACCAACCGAGCCGACCCGCGACGGCCACCTGATCGCCGGGACGCGCTCCCGATCGCAGCACCGGCGCATGCCCACCCAGGTCTCCGAGCACCGTGATCGAGACCACCAACTGTTCCGCCTGCACCATGTCCCCGCCGATCACACCCGCACCGAACCCGGCCACCTCGGCCCAGATCCCGTCCGTCAGCGCGTCGGTGACGGACACCGGTGTGCTCGGTGGGCAACCGATCGCCACCAGGAACGAGGTCGGCCAGGCCCCCATCGCGACGATGTCCGCACCGTTCTGCGCGACCGCCTTGCGCCCGACCTGATCGGGAGTCGACCAGTCCAGCCGGAAGTGCCTGCCCTCGACCAGCATGTCGGTCGAGGCGACCACCGCGCCGTCCGGCGCCCGCACCACCGCGGCGTCGTCACCGGGGCCGAGCAGCGTGCTCTCGGGTTGCGCCCGACCCGCCACCGCACGGTCGATCACCGCGAATTCGCCGATGTCGGCGACGGTGCGCCCGGTGTCGGTGCCGCGGTCAGTCGATTCGATGACGCACCTCCGAGGAATGAGACCCGGTACCCTTTATCGCAGCCGGGAGTAACCCGACCGTGCAAGTGGCAGGCCAGGGCCACCGCGACTCTACCGAGGTCGCGGGCACTGCACCGAGAAGGGGCGTCAGCGATGCAAGCTTTCGTTCTGATCCAGACCGAGGTCGGCAAGGCCTTGCTCGTCGCCGAGGTGATCAGGCAGTTGCCTGGCGTCCTCAACGCGGAAGATGTCCTCGGCCCGTACGACGTGGTGGTCCGCGTCGAGGCCGCGGACACGACCGAGTTACCAGGCGTGGTCCAGCGGATTCAACGCGTCCCGGGAATCACCCGGACCCTCACATGCCAGGTTGCGGCACACTAGTAACCGTGAACGACCCCGATCTCCCCGATTCCTCTGACGCCCCCGAACCCGCAGAACCCCATCCCACCGCCCGGCGCAGCCCGGCGCTGATCGCCGTCGCGGTCGCCCTCCCTGTCGCCCTCGTGGTCGGCGTGCTCGTCGCCGCCATGATCGCCGGACGCGACCCCATCCGGGAGCCGGTAGCGCTCGGCACGGTGCCCGCCCCCGCCGCCGAGTCCCCCGAGTGCGCCGCCCTGATCGCGGCGCTGCCCGAGAACCTCGGCGATTTCGAGCGGGCCGAGCTGATGGATCCGGCCCCCGTTGGCGCGGCCGCATGGCAGGCGGACGACGCCAAGGAGGTCGTGCTTCGCTGTGGCGTGGACCGTCCGCTCGAGTTCAACGCGGCATCGCCGTTGACGATGGTCGACGCGGTGCAGTGGTTCGAGGTACCCGGCGAGGAGGGGCTGGATGCCAGCACCTGGTTCGCGGTCGATCGCGGGGTCTACGTCGCGCTGACGGTGCCGCACGGCTCGGGCCCGACCCCACTGCAGGAAGCCTCTGCCGCCATCACCGGCGCGCTGGAGCCGCGGCCGCTGGACCCGGCACCCGTACCGACCCCCTGACCCCGGACCGGCCGGCCTGCCGTCAGCGCAGGCCGGTCCCCCGGGCCAGCGCCGTCTCGACCAGAGTGGTGACCAGGGTCCGGTAGTCGATCCCGGCCGCGTCCCACATCCGTGGGTACATCGAGATCGACGTGAACCCGGGCATCGTGTTGATCTCGTTGATCACCGGTCCGTCCTCGGTGATGAAGAAGTCGACCCGGGCGAGCCCCTGACAGTCGAGCGCGGCGAAGGCCCGCACGGCGATCGCCCGGATCTCCTCGCTGATCGCGTCGTCGAGCTTGGCAGGGACATCGAATTCGCAGATGTCGTCGAGGTACTTGGTGTCGAAGTCGTAGAAGGCGCCGTCGTCGCCCGCGAACTCCGGCATCCGGATCTCCGCCACGACGCTGGACTTCACTGAGCCATCCGGGAATTCGAGAACACCGCACTCGACCTCGCGGCCGACGATGCCTGCCTCCACGATGACCTTCGGGTCGTGGCTGCGGGCCATCTCGATCGCCGCGTCGAGATCGTCCCAGGACGACACCCGGGAGATACCGATCGAGGATCCACCGCGGGCGGGCTTGACGAACACCGGGAGGCCGAGCCGCTCACGATCGGCAGGCGACACCGTGGCGGTGCCTGCGCGCAACACCACCTGCTCCCCGATCGGCAGCCCATCGGCCGCGAGCAGCTTCTTGGTGAACTCCTTGTCCATGCCCGCCGCGCTGGCCAGCACGCCGGGACCGACGTAGGGCAGGCCCGCGAGCTCGAGCAGACCCTGGATGGTGCCGTCCTCGCCGTAGGCGCCGTGCAGGACCGGGAACACCACGTCCACCGACGCGAGGACCGCTCCGGCCTCGTCGTTGCTCAGGGACACCAGCGCGCCCGAACGGGTCGGGTCGGCGGTCAGGGTCAGTGCGGTGCCCGCCGCGTCGACGGTGGGCAGTGAGCGGCCCGCGATGGTGAGGGCGTCGGGATCCGTAGGACCGAGCACCCATGCACCGTCAGGGGTGATGCCGATCGGCACCACCTCGTAACGCTCGGGATCGAGGTTGCGAAGCACGCTACCAGCGGAAACACAGGAGACGGAGTGCTCACTGCTACGGCCACCGAAGACCACAGCCACCCTCGTACGCGGATTACTCACGTACCGAACCGTACCGTTGGACCGACCGATATGCCGCGTCAGGTCACCGCTGATCGGGACCGCTCGGACCGTTCGGCGCGCTCACTCGGGCTTGGTTCGCCGCCCCAGGAGCAGTCCGACGGCATCCGGGACCGACATGCCCTCGTGGCAGACCCGATGAACCGCCTCCGTCAGCGGCATCTCCACGTCGTGACTCGCCGCCAGCGCTCGCACCGAGGTGCAGGACTTCACGCCCTCGGCCACCTGCCCCTTCGTGGCCCGCTGAGCGCTCTCCATGGAGCCGCCCGCACCGAGGTGGTGGCCGAAGGTCCGGTTTCGCGAGAGCGGCGAGGAGCAGGTCGCGACGAGGTCGCCGACGCCGGCCAGCCCGGCCAACGTCGCGGGGTTCGCGCCGAGCGCAACCCCGAGCCGGATCATCTCCGCCAGCCCACGGGTGATGATGGTGGCGTTCGTGTTCTCCCCCAGACCGATCCCCGACGCCATTCCGCAGGCGAGGGCGATCACGTTCTTGCACGCCCCGCCCACCTCGCAGCCGATCACGTCGGAGTTGGTGTAAGGACGGAAGTAACCAGTGGCGCAAGCCTTTTGAAGGTCGACCGCGCGAACGGAATCGGTGCACGCGATCACGGTGGCGGCCGGCTGTCCCGCGGCGATCTCCCTGGCCAGGTTGGGCCCCGACAGCACCGCCACCCGCGACGGATCCGCGCCCGCGACCTGGCTGATCACCTGACTCATCCGCATCAGTGTCCCGCTCTCGATGCCCTTCGCCAGGGACAACAGCGTCGAATCGGGCTCGATGAATGGCGCCCAGGCGCCGAGGTTCTCGCGGAGCGACTGCGAGGGCACGGCCAGGACGACGATGTCGGCGCCCTCGAGAGCGACGCGATGGTCACTGGTCGCCGACAGCGAGGGCGGCAACGCGATCCCCTCGAGGTAGAACGGATTCTGGTGATCCACCGAGATCGCGTCGGCCACTTCGGGTCTCCGCGCCCACATCGTGACGTCGGTGCCGGCGTCGGCCAACACCTTCGCGAACGCCGTCCCCCAGGACCCCGCCCCCAGTACCGCTGCCTTGCTCATGGAATGTCCCTTCCCCTCGCCACCCGCTGCCGCCGGGACCCAAGAGTAGACGGCCGCCGGGGCACAGCGGTCTGCTCGCCCGCGGCGGCGTGCTGGCAGGATTGCCGGTATGGACCCAGCGCATCGCACGCCGCCCGCGGGGCAGGCGCACGTGTTGATCGCGGTCAAGGAGCTCGGCAGGGCCAAGAGCAGGCTGGCCGCCCGCCTCGGGCCGCAGGAGCGGACCGCGCTCGTGCTGGCCATGCTGCGCGACACCCTGACGGCGGCCGCACATGCGTCGGGGATCGCCGAGGTCACGGTCATCACCCCGGACCCGTCGGTGGCCCGCGTGGCGCGCGAGTGCGGGGCCGGGCACTACGAGGACCCCGCCGGAGAGGGCAGCGATCGCCTCAACACCGTCCTGCGGGCCGCCGCCAACCATGTGAGATCGACCCACGGACACGGACCCATCGTGGCGTTGCAAGGCGATCTCCCCTGCCTGCGCCCGGACGATCTGACGGCGGCGCTGGCCGCAGGCGCACGGGCACCCCGCTCCTTCGTGGTCGATCACCACGGCACAGGGACCGCGGCGCTGATCGTCGGCGATCCGGAGGCCGACCTCGACCCCGCGTTCGGCCCGGACTCGGCGCGGCGCCACCGCCTTTCCGGGGCCACGGAACTGACCGGCGACTGGCCGGGGCTGCGACTCGATGTCGACACCGCGGCCGACCTCGATGCCGCGGTGATGCTCGGGCCTGGCCCGGCGACCGCCGCGGAGCTCGACCGGATCGGCTGGCCAGGCGTCGCGGGAACCGCCCGGCAAATTCACCGAAGATAAATGCGCATCGATTGTCCCCCACTCGCGATCTGGGGGATGATCTACGCGTGAGTAACGGTGAGGTACGCGGACAGGACGCCGGACAGCACACGGCGTCGGGCACCGGCGAGCGCGAATGGAGCGCACCGATCGTCAATCACCTTCCGGTGATCCCGACCGCGCCGCCCGCAGCCACCCCGGTGGTGGTCGACGGTTCGGTCATCCCCCTGCCGGAGGAGCGTTACCTCAACCGCGAGCTGAGCTGGCTCGACTTCAACTCCCGGGTGCTCAGCCTCGCCGAGGATCCGTCCCTTCCGCTGCTCGAGCGCGCCAAGTTCCTCGCGATCTTCGCCTCGAACCTCGACGAGTTCTACATGGTCCGGGTCGCGGGCCTCAAGCGCAGGGACGAGACCGGCCTCTCGGTCCGTTCCGCCGACGGCCTGAGCCCGCGTGAGCAGTTGGCGCTGATCAACCGGCGGACCCAGGAGATCGCGGAGAAGCACGCAAGGACCTTCCTGGACAAGGTGCTGCCCCAGCTCGCAGACGAGGGCATCTCCATCATCGGCTGGGCCGACCTCGATGCCGACGAGGAGGAGCGCCTGTCCGCGCACTTCCGTGAGCAGGTGTTCCCCGTGCTGACCCCCCTCGCGGTGGACCCGGCCCACCCGTTCCCCTACATCAGCGGCCTGAGCCTGAACCTCGCGGTGACCGTGAAGGATTCGTCGACGGGTGGCGAGCACTTCGCGAGGGTGAAGGTGCCCGACAACGTCGACCGGTTCGTCCGCGTCAACCGCACCGATTCCCCCGCGACGACCCCGGCCTTCCTGCCCATGGAGGCGCTCATCGCGGCGCACCTGAACGCACTGTTCCCCGGAATGGAGATCGTCGAGCACCACGCTTTCCGGATCACCCGCAATGCCGACTTCGAGGTCGAGGAGGATCGCGACGAGGATCTGCTGCAGGCCCTCGAGCGCGAGCTGGCCCGCAGGCGGTTCGGTTCGCCGGTGCGGCTCGAGGTCGCGGACGACATGACCGAGCACATGCTCGAACTGCTGCTGCGCGAGCTCGACGTGGATCCGGGCGACGTGATCCAGGTCCCCGGCCTGCTGGACCTGTCCTGCCTGTGGCAGGTCTACGGCGTCGACCGCGCCAACCTCAAGGACGCCCCCTTCGTGCCCGCGACCCATCCGGCATTCGGCGAACGGGAGACCCCCAAGAGCGTGTTCTCGACGCTGCGCGACGGCGACGTCCTTGTGCACCACCCCTACGACTCGTTCTCGACCAGCGTGCAGCGGTTCATCGAGCAGGCGGCGGCCGATCCGCATGTGCTGGCGATCAAGCAGACGCTGTACCGCACCTCCGGCGACTCCCCGATCGTGAACGCGCTCATCGACGCCGCGGAGGCCGGCAAGCAGGTGGTGGCGCTCGTCGAGATCAAGGCACGGTTCGACGAACAGGCGAACATCAAGTGGGCGCGCAAGCTCGAACAGGCGGGCGTGCACGTGGTGTACGGACTGGTCGGCCTCAAGACCCATTGCAAGACTTGCCTTGTCGTGCGCCGGGAGGGCTCGGCGATCCGCCGGTACTGCCACATCGGCACCGGGAACTACAACCCGAAGACGGCCCGGCTGTACGAGGACGTTGGCCTGCTCACCGCCGCGCCGGAAATCGGTGCGGACCTCACGGACCTGTTCAACTCGCTGACCGGATACTCGCGTAAGGCGCAGTACCGGAACCTGCTGGTCGCTCCCTACGGCGTCCGCGACGGCATCATCAAGCGAATCGACGCGGAAGTCGCGCGCCAGCTCGAGGGCAAGTCCGCGGGCGTCCGGCTCAAGGCCAACGCCCTGGTGGACGAGCAGGTGATCGACGCGCTCTATCGCGCCTCGCAGGCAGGCGTGCAGGTGCAGGTGGTGGTCCGCGGTATCTGTGCGCTCAAGCCAGGGGTGCCGGGACTGAGCGAGAACATCGAGGTCCGTTCGATTCTCGGGCGGTTCCTCGAGCATTCACGCATCCTGCATTTCGTCGGCGCTGAGGAATTCTGGATCGGCAGCGCCGACATGATGCACCGCAACCTCGACCGGCGGGTGGAGGTGATGGCCCAGGTGAAGGATCCGCGGCTGGCCCGTCAGCTCGGTGACATCTTCGACTCCGCCCTCGACCCGACAACCCGGTGCTGGGTACTCCAGTCCGACGGGCACTGGGCGGCCTCGCCTGCCCGGGGTGAACGCGTTCGCGAGCACCAGCAGGAGTTGATGCGCGGTCGCCGTGCGATCGGCTCGTAGGTACGTTTTCCGGCCACCACAGGAAGGCAGCTCGTGAGCTCGAAGTCGGATCGACCCATCAAGGCCAACATCTTCGCGGCGGGTGCCGTGCTCTGGCGTAAGTCACCGACCAATCCCTACGAGATCGAGATCGCACTGATCCACCGCCCCAAGTACGACGACTGGTCCTTCCCCAAGGGCAAGCTCGACCCAGGGGAGACGCCGGTCGTCGCGGCGCTGCGAGAGGTGCAGGAGGAGACCGGTCTACGGGTACGCCTGGACCGGCGCGTGACCCGGGTGGCCTACGAGATCCCCGGCCACCGCAAGCGCAAGCGCGTCGACTATTGGGCCGCCGAGTCGCTCGGGGGCGAGTTCGTACCGAACTCCGAGGTCGACGAGCTCAGATGGGTGGCGCCCGAGGACGTTGCGGGCGAACTCTCGTACTCGGTGGACGGCAAGGTGATGCGCCGATTCCTCCGTGTTCCCGCCGACACCACCACCATGCTCGTCGTCCGGCACGGTAAGGCCGGACGACGGAAGGACTCACCGGACGACGCGCTGCGCCCCTTGGACGACCTCGGGCGCGTCCAGGCCGAGGCGCTGGTACCCCAGCTCCTCGCCTTCGGTGCGACGGCGGTCCATTCCGCCGATCGCATCCGCTGCGAGCAGACGGTGGAACCGCTGGCGCGTGCGCTGCGCACCGAGATCGTGGCGGAGCCGCTGCTCTCGGAGGAGGCGTACGCGGAGGATCCGGCCGCGGCCCGGTCACGCGTGCGGAAGATCGCCACGCTCGGCGGCGTGCAGGTGATCTGCAGTCAGAGCGGGGTGATCCCCGACCTGCTGAGCTGGTGGGCAGAACGGGACGGGATCACCCTGCCGCCTGCCCGCAACCGGAAGGCCAGCACCTGGGTTCTCTCGTTCTCAGGAGGCAAGCTGGTGGACGCCAGCCACATCGACAGCCCGCTGCCCGAGAACGCCTGAGGCGGCCACCGATCCGACAGAGGGCGGCGACGGTTTCCCGTCGCCGCCCTCGATCTCGTGCGATGCACGAGTAGTCGGTCGTGCCTACTTCTTGCGAGCGGGCGCCTTCTTGGCCGGAGCCTTCTTGGCGGGCGCCTTCTTGGCCGGTGCCGCCTTCTTGGCGACGACCTTCTTGGCCGGAGCCTTCTTGGCGGGCGCCTTCTTCGCGGGCGCCGCCTTCTTCACGACCGCCTTCTTGGCGGGCGCTGCCTTCTTCACGACCGCCTTCTTGGCGGGTGCCGCCTTCTTGGCGACGACCTTCTTGGCCGGAGCCTTCTTCGCGGGCGCCGCCTTCTTCACGACCGCCTTCTTGGCAGGCGCCGCCTTCTTCACGACCGCCTTCTTGGCCGGTGCCGCCTTCTTGGCGACGACCTTCTTGGCCGCAACCTTCTTCGCGGCGGTCTTCTTCGCCGCGGCCTTCTTCGCAGGTGCGGCGGCCGCCGAGCCACGCTTGACCGCGGGTCCGCTGGCCGGAAGCTTCTGGCTACCGGCGATCACGGCCTTGAACTGGGCGCCCGGGCGGAACGCCGGCACCGAGGTCGGCTTGACCTTGACGGTCTCGCCGGTGCGCGGGTTGCGTGCGACGCGGGCCGCACGGCGACGCTGCTCGAAGACGCCGAAGCCGGTGATCGTGACGCTCTCGCCCCTGTGCACGGCGCGCACGATGGTGTCGACAATGTGCTCGACCGCATCGGTGGCGGTACGGCGATCCGAGTCCAACCGTTCGGTCAAGATGTCAATGAGCTCTGCTTTGTTCATGGAAGTCCTCCGCAAACTGATGGCCCATTGTCGGACCGACTAGCAAACACGGTAATCCGGAAAAGGGCAAGAGTCTATGTGCCACGCCAATTCTCATGTCCCTCTCAGCGGCGTGGCACCCTCTTTCGTGCCTGAATCCCGTTAGTCGGTCGTATTAGTTTCCCTCGGCAACCCGTGCCGGGAGGGTGGCAGGTTTCCATGACGGCCTTGACTTTTCGAACTCCGAAATCGCATCTACCTGCCGCAATGTCAATCCGATATCGTCCAGACCCTCGAGCAGACGCCACCGTGTGTAGTCATCAATGTTGAAGCGCACCACCAGCGTTCCTGCGGTCACCGTGCGCTCCGTGAGATCCACAACAATTTCGAGACCGGGCTGCTCTTCAAGCAACTTCCAGAGCAGTTCGACGTCCGACTGGTCGACCTGAGCGGCCAGCAGACCGGCCTTGCCGGAGTTGCCGCGGAAGATGTCCGCGAAGCGAGACGCGATCACTACGCGAAATCCGTAGTCCGATAGCGCCCACACCGCGTGCTCACGGGACGAGCCGGTACCGAAGTCCGGACCCGCGACGAGAACCGAGCCCTTGTCGTAAGGCGGAATGTTCAGGATGAACTCGGGGTCGGCCCGCCAACCCGCGAAGAGGCCGTCCTCGAAACCGCTACGAGAGACCGACTTTAGGTAGACCGCCGGAATGATCTGGTCGGTGTCGACATTGGAGCGCCGCAGGGGGACGCCGATTCCCTTGTGTGTCGTAAAGGCTTCCATCAAATACTCCTGTCGTTCCGGTGGTCTTCAGTCCAGGTCCGCGGGCGCCGAGAGCGTGCCTCGCACCGCCGTCGCCGCCGCAACCAGCGGGGAGACGAGATGGGTCCGCCCGCCCTTGCCCTGCCTACCTTCGAAATTCCGGTTGGAAGTCGATGCCGAGCGCTCACCCGAAGACAGCTGATCGGGGTTCATGCCGAGACACATCGAGCACCCCGCCTGCCGCCATTCCGCGCCCGCTGCGGTGAAGATCTCACCGAGGCCCTCCTTCTCGGCCTCCGCGCGAACCCTCATCGAGCCGGGGACGACCAGCATCCGCACGCCCTCGGCCACCTTGCGGCCCTTCAGCACGCCCGCCACGGCGCGCAGGTCCTCGATCCGGCCGTTGGTGCAGGAACCGACGAAAACCGTGTCCACGGCGATCTCACGCAGCGGAGTGCCTGCCGTCAGGCCCATGTAGGTCAACGCCTTCTCGGCGGCCTGGCGTTCGCTCTCGTCGACCATCTGCGTGGGATCCGGCACCGAGTCGCCGAGCGGCGCACCCTGGGCCGGGTTGGTCCCCCAGGTGACGAACGGGGTCAGCGAGTTCGCGTCGATGTAGACCTCTTGGTCGAAACTCGCCCCCTCGTCGGTCTTCAACTGCTCCCACGCTGCGACGGCGGCATCCCAGTCCGCACCCTGCGGCGCGTGCGGCCGTCCCTTGATGAATTCGTAGGTGATCTCGTCGGGCGCGATCATGCCCGCGCGGGCACCTGCCTCGATCGACATGTTGCAGACGGTCATTCGGGCTTCCATCGACATTTGACGGATGGCCGATCCGCGGTACTCCAGCACGTAGCCCTGGCCGCCGCCGGTGCCGATCTTCGCGATGACGGCGAGCACGACGTCCTTGCTGGTGACCCCGGGCTGGAGTTCGCCGTCGACGTTGATCGCCATCGTCTTGAACGGGCGCAGCGACAGCGTCTGGGTCGCCATCACATGCTCGACCTCGCTGGTACCGATTCCCATTGCGAGAGCACCGAAGGCGCCGTGGGTGGACGTGTGGCTGTCGCCGCACACCACCGTCATGCCGGGCTGGGTCAGGCCCAGCTGCGGACCGACGACGTGCACGATGCCCTGATCGAGGTCACCCATCGGATGCAGGCGGACACCGAACTCCTCGCAGTTGCGACGAAGGGTCTCGACCTGGATACGGGAGACCGGGTCCGCGATCGGCTTGTCGATGTCGATGGTCGGGACGTTGTGGTCCTCGGTGGCGATCGTGAGATCGGGCCGGCGCAGCGGCCTGCCCGCCAGCCGAAGGCCGTCGAAGGCTTGAGGACTGGTCACTTCGTGAATGAGGTGCAGATCGATGTAGATGAGGTCCGGGTTACGCGAAGCGCCCTCCCCCTCGCCCTGGACGACGACATGCTCGTCCCACACCTTCTCTGCCAGGGTGCGCTTTCTACTGACCATGTTCTCCACCTCTCAGTGTGACTAGTGCGTCCCGGACATCGGACGGCCTGGAGTGCGCCACTTCCATCATCTCCCCGATCACGCCCGATCGAAGCCGTCCGAATTTCCATCTCAGAATGCGAGACGGTAGTATCGCCCTATGAGACAGCATAGCGGCTCCCCCGCCTCGAGCGGGATCGGGGTGCTCGACAAGGCGATGACCGTTCTCCACGCCGTTGCGGAGCAACCCTGCAACCTCGGAGAGCTGTGCGCCCGCACGGGTCTGCCCCGGGCGACGGCTCACCGACTGGCGGTCGGCCTCGAGGTGCACCGACTCCTCGCCCGCGACGGCGACGGACTCTGGCGCCCGGGCCCCGGCCTTGCGGAGCTGGCCCCGACCGCACACGACAGCCTCCTCGAGGCGGCCGCCATGATCCTGCCGCGACTGCGCGAGATCACCGGCGAGAGTGTGCAGCTGTACCGCAGGGAGGGCACCCAGCGGGTGTGTGTGGCCTCCATGGAGCCGCCGACCGGCCTCCGGGACACGGTACTGGTCGGCGCACGACTGCCGATGACCGCCGGCTCGGGAGCCAAGGTGCTGCTGGCATGGGCGGATCCACAGACCCAGCGGACGGTGCTGGCCGACGCGCTCTTCAGCGAGCGGGCACTGCTCGAGGTGCGCAAGCGAGGCTGGGCGCAGAGCGCGGCCGAACGCGAACCAGGGGTGGCAAGCGTCGCGGCGCCGGTGCGTGACGGCGCAGGTGCCGTGATCGCGGCGATCTCGGTCTCGGGTCCGATCGACCGAATGGGCAGGCGCCCAGGCGCCCGCTGGGCCGCCGACCTCCTCGCCGCCGCGGACGCACTCCACAAACGCCTGTAGCGGCCTGCGCATCCGGTGTGGCCCATGGCACAGCCACATATGTGGCCCATGGCACAGTGCATGCGAGAACAGGTTCCAATCCCCATGGGAGGACAGCGCAGTGGGCACCAACCAACGTAGCCAGATCACGATGAACGACGACGAGATCGCCGGGTTCATCGAACGCAGCCGGATCGCCACCATGGCAACGGTGGGCGCGAAGGGTGCGCCGCACCTGATCGCCATGTGGTACGCGGTGATCGACGGAGAGATCTGGTTCGAGACGAAGTCGAAATCACAGAAGGCCGTCAACCTCCGCCGGGACGACCGGGTCACCATCATGATCGAGGACGGCGACACCTACGACACCCTGCGCGGCATCTCCATCGAGGGCACCGCAGAGGTCATCGACGACCGAGACGCCCTCTGGCAGGTCGGCGTCAGCATCTGGGAGCGCTACACGGGCCCGTACTCCACCGACGTGGACCCGGCGATCGAGATGATGCTCAACAAGCGGATCGCGGTGCGGGTGAAGCCCGATCGCATCCGGTCCTGGGACCACCGCAAGCTCGGATTGCCCCAGATGCCCGTAGGCGGCACCACCGCGGCCTTCCTGTAGCGGCGCCACCGCAGAAATCTGCGGGACTTCCCACGGCGGCGGCGGTACCGTCACGGTGCGACCAAACAGAATGGGAGGAGCGCACCGTGACTGACTCCGCGAAGGATCAGAACGAGAACGATCAGATCAAGCAACAGTTCCGCGAGGCACTAGAGCGCAAGAACCACAAGAACGCGAACCCGACGGCCGCCACGGCCGGCGATTCGAAGATTCATCACACGCACGGCCCCGCAGATCACAAACGAGAATTCCGCCGCAAGAGCGGCTGAGCATTGTCGAGCGAAGGCGCTCACCCGACTCGGGTGGGCGCCTTTTTTCGAGCGCCGCCCGTTCGAGGTCGAGCCGACACAAGAAAAAGACCCTCTGGCATGTGCCAGAGGGTCTTTTTCGTTTGTAGCCCCGACGGGATTCGAACCCGCGCTACCGCCTTGAGAGGGCGGCGTCCTAGGCCGCTAGACGACGGGGCCAAGAACACGCTGTACTGATTTGTTGCGCTGCTGTGGAACTCTTCCGAAAAGAAGTTCCGCATCAGTGGAAGCTCGGCTAGCTTAGCTGGCCGGAGTTCAGAGTCAAAATCGTCTGAACTCTCCGCTGGGGTACCAGGACTCGAACCTAGAATGGCGGTACCAGAAACCGCTGTGTTGCCAATTACACCATACCCCAATGACCTCGGCGGCTCGCTCAACCTTGCGGCTGTGCTCTCCGTTTCGGACGAGGAGAACAATAGCAAAGCCCTAGGGCCATTCTCCAAATCGGCTGGTCAGGGGCCTGAAATCACCCCTGGCCAGCCGACGGGAACTCCTACTGACCCACCTGAGCGCGCGCAGAGCGCAGCCGAGCCATCGTCTTCTCCCGGCCGAGCAGCTCCATCGACTCGTACAGCGGCGGGCTGATGTGCGAACCGGTCACCGCGACCCGCACCGGCGCAAAGGCCTTGCGCGGCTTGAGTTCCAGGCCGTCGATGAGAGCCGCCTTGAGAGACTCCTCCAGGTCCGCGGTCACCCAGTTCGGCGTCGCCTCGAGAGCGGCGATCGTCGCGTCGAGCACGGGAGCGGAATCCGCGCCCAGGTTCTTCGCGGCCGCGGCCGGATCGATCGCGAACTCCGACTCGTCCACGAAGAGGAACTTGAGCAGGTCCCACGCATCGGCGAGGACGACGATGCGCGTCTGCACGAGTTCGGCGGCGGCGGCGAACGAGGCTTCGTCGAGCGCGTCCACGGGATGGCCGTGCCCGGCCAGGAAGGCCCGTAGCCGCGTCGTGAAGTCCGCGGGGTCGAGCAACCGGATGTGCTCGGCGTTGATCGCGTCGGCCTTCTTCTGGTCGAAACGCGCCGGATTGGAGTTCACCTTCGAGATGTCGAAGGCCTCGACCATCTCCGTGAGCGAGAACACGTCGCGATCGTCCGCGATGCCCCAGCCGAGCAGAGCCAGGTAGTTGAGCAGACCCTCGGGAATGAAGCCGCGGTCCCGATGGATGAACAGGTTCGACTCGGGATCACGCTTCGAGAGCTTCTTGTTGCCCTGTCCCATCACGAACGGGAGGTGACCGAACTCCGGGGTGAGCTCCGCGACGCCGATCCGCTGGAGCGCCTCGTAGAGCGCCAACTGGCGCGGCGTCGACGAGAGCAGGTCCTCGCCACGCAGCACGTGAGTGATCTTCATCAACGCGTCGTCCACGGGGTTCACCAGGGTGTACAGCGGGATGCCGTTGCCCCGGGTGAGCGCGAAATCGGGCACCGTGCCCGACTTGAAGGTGGTCTCGCCGCGAACCAGGTCGTTCCAGGTCAGGTCGTGGTCGGGCATCCGCAGCCGCACGACGGGCTTACGCCCCTCGTCGAGGTATGCCTGACGCTGCTCGGCGGTCAGATCGCGGTCGAAGTTGTCGTACCCGAGCTTGGGGTCGCGGCCGGCCGCCTTGTGCCGCTCCTCGACCTCCTCGGGGGTGGAGAAGGACTCATACGCCTCCCCCGCCGCCAGCAGCTTCGCGACGACCTCGAGATGCAGGTCGCGTCGCTGCGACTGGCGATACGGCGCGTACGGGCCGCCGACCTCGGGACCCTCGTCCCAGGTCAGGCCGAGCCAGTTCAGCGCGTCGAGGATCGCCTGGTAGGACTCCTCCGAGTCCCTCGCGGCGTCGGTGTCCTCGATGCGGAAGACGAACTTGCCGCCGTGGTGCCGGGCATAGGCCCAGTTGAACAGGGCCGTACGGATCAGCCCGACATGGGGCGTGCCGGTCGGCGAGGGACAGAAACGAACGCGCACTTCGCTGGAGGTCATGGCTCACTTGGGTCGGAGGGGTGAATCGGTCCCCTACAGGCTAGTCTTCCCCGCCCGCACCCCGACTGGGCAGTGACCACCGACCTGTCGCCACGCCGCCCGGACTCAGCCCTTGGCGGCCACCGGGTTGGCGAGGGTACCGATCCCCTCGATCGTGACGCTCACGGTGTCGCCTGCGACGATCGGGCCGACCCCCTCGGGGGTGCCGGTCAGGATGACGTCCCCGGGCAGCAGCGTCATCACCGCGGAGACCCACTCGATGATCTTCGGAATGTCGTGCAGCAGAAGAGAAGTCCGGCTGCGCTGCTTGACCTCACCGCCGACCTCCGTCCTGATCTCGAGATCGGAGGCGTCGAGCGAGGTCTCGATCCACGGCCCGAGCGGGCAGAACGTGTCGTGCCCCTTGGCCCTAGTCCACTGACCGTCCTGGCGCTGATGATCGCGCGCGGACACATCGTTCGCGACCGTATATCCGAGCACCACGTCGAGCGCTTTCGCGGCGGGCACATCCTTGCAGGGACGCCCGATGACGATCGCGAGCTCGCCCTCGTAGTGCACCTCATTCGAGCTGGGCGGCAACATGATCGGCACGCCGGGGCCGATGATCGAGGTGTTCGGCTTGAGGAAGATCACCGGATCCTCGGGGGCCTCGGAACCCATCTCGGCCGCGTGCGCCGCGTAGTTCTTGCCGATGCAGATCACCTTGCTGGCCAGGATCGGCGCCAGCAGCCGGACATCGGCGAGCGGCCAGCTCCGACCGGTGAAGGTCGGGTTGCCGAACGGGTGCTCTGCGATCTCCTTCGCGGTCTGCGCGTCACCCTCCCCCTCGATGGAAACAAAGGCGACCCCATCGGGGCTGGCGATTCGACCTAGACGCATGGCGGCAGTGTATCGGCCGCGACCGTGCCCGCCCGCGTCCGCCCGCGGCGCGCGACCGGGACGCACGCGATACACTCGATCCAGAATTCCATTCTATAAGATCTTTATTCCATATATTGGGACGGCTTGCATGAGTGTTCAGGAACAGATCAGACAGGATCCGCAGATCACCGCGCCGAGGCGGTGGTCCATGCTCGGGCTCGGTGTCCTCGCCCAGACGGCGGGCGGGGTGTTCGCCAACGCACCCGCCTTCCTCATCCCGACCCTGCACGACGTGCAGGGCATGAGCCTGGCCCGCGCCGGACTGATCGCGGCCGCCCCCACGGTCGGCTTCCTCGTCAGCCTGTTCGCATGGGGTCTGGTGGTCGACCGGATCGGCGAACGCCGGGTGCTGGCGATCGGACTCGGCGCCGCCGCCGTCGCGAGTGCCGCGGCCGCCGCACTGAGCGCGTCCTCCCTGGCGCTCGGCGCGTTCCTGTTCCTCGGCGGTGTGGCCGCCTCGAGTGCCAACGCCGCCAGCGGACGGGTGGTGGTGGGCTGGTTCCCACCACACCGGCGCGGATTCGCGATGGGCGTGCGCCAGATGGCGCTGCCCCTCGGGGTGGCGGTGGCCGCGCTGACCGTCCCGAACCTGGCCGCGGACCACGGGATCGGCTGGGCGCTGACCGTGCCCGCGATCATCTGCGCGGTCGCCGCACTGGCCTGCCTGGTGTTCGTGATCGACCCACCGCGGCCCAGCCGCGCGGCCGCGTCGTCGCAGGGCCTGCTGGCCAACCCGTACCGGAACCAGAGCGTGCTGTGGCGAATCCACTCGGTCTCGGCGGTGCTGGTGGTGCCGCAGTACCTGGTGTGGACCTTCGTCCCGGTGTGGCTGATCACCGACCGGCACTGGTCGGCGGCGTCGGCAGGCATCCTCATCACCGCGACCCAGCTGCTGGGCGCGCTGGGACGGATCGGTGCGGGCATCTGGTCGGACTGGGTCGGCAGCCGGATGGGCCCGCTGCGGACCGTCGCGGTCGCCGCGGCGGTGTCCATGGCTGCGCTCGCGGTCACGGACTGGCTCGACTCGCCGATCTCCGTCGCGCTGATGGTGGTGGCCTCGGTGATCACGGTGGCCGACAACGGACTCGCCTTCACCGCGGTCGCGGAGATCGCGGGCCCGTATTGGAGCGGCCGGGCCCTCGGCGCCCAGAACACCGGTCAGTTCCTGGTCGCCGCGTTCGTGCCGCCGGTGTTCGGCGCGGTGATCGGGACCCTCGGCTTCCCTGCCGCCTTCGCGCTCGCCGCCGCACTGCCGCTGGCCGCCGCCCCACTGGTCCCCGCCGACCCGCCGCCGCCATCGACGTGACCCGCCCCGAACGCACTCCGCCCGCGAACCTCTCGGTTCG
>NZ_JBSGTR010000074.1:0-23644 GCF_053607505.1 Rhodococcus sp. NPDC055112 | reverse complement strand
CGTCAACCGCGCACGGGCGGCGGAGCCGCCTCAGGCCTTCGGGAGCAGGCGGGGAACCACCTTGCCCGCCGGGTTCCTGGGGAGTTCGTCGAGGAACGCGACCTCGCGCGGGACGCAGTGCCGGGCGAGGTGCACCTTCACGTGCGACTTGATCCCGTCCTCCGTCAGGCCCTTGCCGTCGGGGTCGTCGGTGCGCACCACGTAGGCGGCCAGCCGCGCGCCGAACTCCGGATCGTCGATGCCGACGACCGCGTTTTCCAGCACCCCGGGCAGCTCGCTGAGCAGGTTCTCGACCTCGCGCGGGTAGACGTTCTCGCCGCCCGAGACGATCATGTCGTCGCTGCGTCCGTCGAGGAACAGCAGGCCGGACGGGTCGAAATGGCCGAGGTCGCCGGTGGACATCAGCCCGCCGCTGATTTCCTTCTCGCTCCCGCTGCGGGTGTAGCCCTCGAACAGCATTCCGTTGCCGACGAACACGCGGCCGACGGTGCCGTGCGGCACCTCGTGGCCGCGATCGTCGAGGATCCGCACGACGGTCCCGAGCGGGGGACGGCCGGCGGTGGTGGGATGCGCACGCAGCTCGTGCGGCTGCGCGATCGACGCCCAGCTCACCTCCGTGGAGCCGTAGAAGTTGTACAGCACGGACCCGAACACCTCGAAGGTCTTGTGCACCACCCCGGTCGGGATCGCCGAGCCGCTGGCCGCGATCACCCGGAGCGTGGAGAGATCGGCGTCCCGATCGCCAGCAGGCAGGTCGGTGATCCGCTGCAACATCGTCGGCACCACCCACAGCGCGGTGGCACTGTGCTCGGCGATCTGGGCCACGGTGGCGGCCGGGCCGAATCGGCGGGTGAGCACCATGGTCGAGCGCAGGGCCAGGCCGACCTGGGCGGCGGCCAGGCCCCAGGTGTGGAAGATCGGCGATGCGACGACGGTGGTCTCGGCGCTGCGCAGGGGCAGCCGCGAGAGCAGGGCGGACGCGGGCATCCAGCTGCGCGGTTCCGGCCGGTTGGCGCCCTTGGGGGTGCCCGTGGTGCCGGAGGTGAGGACGACGATCCGGCCGCGCCGCGGGCGGCGGGCCAGCGGCGCGGTGCTCCGCCGCCCGACGGCGAGCAGATCCTCGAAGCCCACCCGGTCCGTGTCCGCGGGAGCCTCCGTGGGTTCCGCGTCGGCAAAGACCGCGACATTCGGGGCGGTATTCGTCAGCAGCGGGGTGAACTCGGAATCGACCAGCAGCCAGTCGATCTTCTGTTCCGCCAGCACCTCGGAGAGCTGGGTGGTCGACGCCCCGGTGTTCAGCAGCACCAGGTCGGTGCCGAGCCGGGCGGACGCGCCCATCGCGATCAGGAAGCCGCGGTGGTTGCGGGCCAGGATGCCGATCCGCCCGCGTTCACGCAGCCCACGCTCGTGCAGCGCGGCGGCGAGCGCGTGGGCGTCCTCGTCGAGCTTCCGGTAGCTGATCGGCCCGCGGTCGTCGATGACGGCGATCCGGTCGCCGTCGCGTCGCGCGGCCACCGCGAGCAGGCCGCCCGCGGTGAAGTCCCACTGGTACCAGGCGGATACGACGCCTGCGAGCCTGCTCGGGCCCATCGGGCCGACGATGCCCGCCTTGGTGACGGGGACGAGTCCCTTGAGTAGGTCGGTTGCTCCGGTAACGCTCGGCATCTCGGCGGGTCCTCCTGGCTCTGGGGTGTCATGGCGGCGGCCACAGCCCACCGGTAACTTACTCGGCGGTAAGGATCGTGCCAATGGGTACCCGACAGCTCGTGCGGGTGACAGATGGCCGGTGGGTGGACACCGACTGGGGCATGGCAGACCATGGGGCAATGACACTCAGTGCCGACGAGGCCGATCTGTTCGAGGGCTTCAGGGGTCGATTGGAGGCGATCGCCTACCGGCTGCTCGGGTCGGCTGGTGATGCCGAGGACGCGGTGCAGGACGCCTACCTGCGCTGGCACGCGGCGGACCGGGACCGGATCGAGACGCCCGAGGCGTGGCTGACGAAGGTGCTCACCAATCTCTGCCTCAATCAGCTCACCTCGGCCAGGGCCCGGCGGGAAACCTATGTGGGACAGTGGCTCCCGGAGCCGGTGCTGGCCGGAGACCGGATGCTCGGTCCGGCCGACACCGCCGAGCAGCGCGAGTCGGTCTCCCTCGCGATGCTCCTGCTCATGGAGCGGCTCTCGCCCAACGAGCGCGTGGTCTACGTGCTGCGCGAGGCGTTCGGCTACTCCCATCGCGAGATCGCCGAGATCCTCGACCTCAGCGAGTCGAACTGTCAGCAGATCTACCGGCGGGCCAAGCACCACGTCACCGGGCGTTCCCGCGCCACGGTCGACGAGGCCGCCGCGCGGCGGATCGTCGAGGAATTCCTCGCCGCGGTCCTCAGCGGCGACACCGACCCGCTGATCCGGCTGCTCACCGACGACGCGGTCAGCGTGGCCGACGGCGGTGGCCGGACCCCGGCCCGCAAGACGCCGGTCCTCGGTGCGCACGAGATCGCGCGCTACCTGGCCCACGCGTTCCGTCTGACCGATGCCAAGCGCCGCTACGTCGGTGGCGATCCGGTGTTCTACGCCTGCGTGGTCAACGGCGGTCTCGGCGTGCTGGCGCAGGTCGGTGACCGCGTCTTCGCCGTCTTCGCCCTCGACGTGACCCCCGACGGCATCGCGGCGGTCCACATCCAGGTCAACCCCGGGAAGCTGGGCCGCATCACGCGTCAGTGGGCGGCAGAGGGCCCGCACAGCCCCCTCGACATCACGTGGTGATCCACATCACACCCGCTTGGTGTCAGGGATCGCGCGCCTATCCGGTTCAGGAGGTGAGTCCACACCGATAGGAGCGAGCCATGAAGCACCGCATTGTCGTCCTCGGAGCCGGGTACGCCGGAGCCACCGCCGCCGGTCGTCTCGCCAAGCGACTGCACCGCGACGACGCCCAGATCACCCTCGTCAACGCCGACCCCGACTTCGTCGAACGGGTGCGCATGCACCAGCTCGCGGCCGGTCAGGATCTGCGCCCCCGCCCGCTGCGCGACACCTTCGCCCGCACCGGCGTGCGGGTCGTCACCGCGCTGGTCACCGCGGTCGACGTCGATCGTAAGACCGTCGATCTCGACGGCGGCGAGTCCCTCGGCTACGACAGCCTCGTCTACGCCCTGGGGAGCGTCGGCGCCGACCACGGCGTCCCCGGTGTCGCCGAGTACGCCCACAGCGTCGCAGGAAAGCAGGCCGCGCTGCGGCTGCGGGCGCGCCTGAGCGAATTGGCCTCGGGCGCAACAGTGGTGGTGGTCGGCGGCGGCCTGACCGGCATCGAGGCCGCCACCGAGATCGCCGAGACCCGCCCGGATCTCGCGGTCTCGATCGCCGCCCGCGGAGGCGTCGGTGACTGGCTGAGTGAGAAGGCCCAGCGTCATCTGCGTGGCGCCTTCGACCGGCTCGGCATCACGGTCCACGAGAGTGCCGCCATCACACGCGTCGAGACGGACGGTGTGGTGGCCGATGCATTGGGGATGATTCCGTCCCAATTGACGGTGTGGACAACCGGTTTCGCTGCGCACCCGCTCGCGGCCGCAACCACACTCGAGGTGTCCGGTGACGGACAGATCGTGGTCGACCGCACCATGCGTTCGGTCTCGCACCCCGATGTATACGCCGTCGGCGACGCCGTGCTCGCGGAAGGTGCGGGCGGTAAGCCACTGCGGATGTCCTGCGCCTCGGGCGGCCCGACGGCGTGGCAGGCCGCCGACGCCCTCGCCGCACGTTTGACCGGTCGCGAGGTTCCCGAGACCACGATCGGCTACAACTTCCAGTGCATCAGCCTCGGACGCCGCGACGGAATCATCCAACCCGTGACCCCCGACGATCAGGCCAAGTCCACCGCCGTCACGGGCAGGGCCGCCGCGCGCATCAAGGAGTACGTCTGCTCGGGCGCGGCCTGGGGCATCGGCCACCCGACCCTGCTGCTGCCGAGCCGCCGCCGACACGTCGTGGCAACCGGCGCAGTGGAGTCCGACCTCGTCACCCGGTCACGCGGCTAGAGCGAGGACTCCCTTCGGAGCAGGTCGTCGATCGTCTCGCGACGGATCAGTTCGCGGGCCGAGCCGTTGCACACCGCGATGATCGGCGGCCTGCCAACCGAGTTGTAACTGGATGCGAGTCCGTGGTGGTAGGCGCCGGTGCCGGGGATCGCCAACACATCGCCGGGGTGCAGGTCCGCGGGCAGGTGCACGCCGACCGCCAGCTCGTCACCCGATTCGCAGTGCCTGCCCGCGACGGTGACCTCGACCTGGGCGCCCACCGGATGCCGGTTGGCCAGGGCGACGCTGTACCTGGCCGCGTAGAGGCAGACGCGGGGGTTGTCGCTCATGCCGCCGTCGACGCAGACGAACGTGCGACCGCCCTCGATGCGTTTGACGAATACGACCCGGTACACCGTCACCCCCGACCTGGCGACGATGGCGCGACCCGGTTCGAGGGTGATCTGCGGACGAGGGAACCGGTTCCGCGCGCATGCCTCGTCGAGCGCGTCCTCGATTGCCGAGGCGAGCTGGGTGAGGTCGAGGGGCACGTCGTCGAAACCGTACGAGACCGCATGGCCGCCACCGAGATTGAGTTCGGTCAGGATCAGTCCGTGATCGTGGTACACCTGCGCCATCTGGCCGATCATCCGGTGCACCGCCACGCCGAAATGATCGGGATCGGTGATCTGCGACCCGAGGTGGCAGTGCAGGCCGACCAGGTTCAGGTGCGGCTGGTCGAGCACCCGCTTGATCGCGGCGTCCGCCTGGCCGTGTTCGATGGGGAACCCGAACTTCTGGTCCGCCACGCCGGTCCGGACCGCGCGGTGACCGTGCACGTCGATGTCCGGGGTGACCCGGACCAGGACGTCCTGCTTGTGGTCGAGCGCCGAGCCGAGAACCGCGATCTCGGTGTGCGAGTCGATGACGATGCGGCCGACGCCCGCCTCGATCGCGGCGGTGAGCTCGGCGGGGGTCTTGGCATTGCCGTGCATGATGATTCGGCGGGCATCGACGCCCGCCGACAGGGCGATGGCCAGTTCCCCGGCCGAGCACACGTCCAGGGCCAGCCCCTCCTGGCTCACCCAGGAGGCGAGCGCCCGGGTCATCAGCGCCTTTCCGGCGTACGCGATCTCGGCCTCCGGGAAGATCTCGCGGTAGGTGCGACAGCGGTGCCGGACGTCCAGTTCGTCGATCACGTAGCTCGGCGTTCCGTACTGGTCGGCGACATCGGCCAACGCGACGCCGCCGACGGTGATCCGCCCCTGCTCGTCGTGGTGGGTGTTGATCGGCCACACCGCGGGATCGAGCCGCGGGGACATGGCCGAGCGGAGCGAAGGGAAGATGTCGAGAAGGGTCACCGGGTTCTCCTAGGGGTGATGGTTCACCCTCCGGAGTACTCGCGTTCCGGCTCGTTGCCGCGGCCCCTGACGCGACCTTGACGCCGATCCGTCGTGGCTTGACGTCATGATGACGAATCGGCGTGCGCGGGCATTCTGACCACCTGTGCGGCGTAGGACAGCCCGGCCCCGAACGCGATCAGCAGCGCCGTGCCGCCCGCGGGGGCCTCGCCGGATCGGAGCAGTGTGTCCATGGCCAGGGGGACCGACGCCGCCGACGTGTTGCCGGAGTCGACGATGTCGCGCGCGACCGCGGCATCGGGCGAGAGCCCCAGTCGCTTGGCGATGATGTCGGTGATCCGGAGGTTCGCCTGGTGCGGGACGAAGGCGTCCAGCTGCTCGGGCGCGACGCCTGCCCGGTCCAGCGCGGCCCTGGCGACCTTCTCCATCTCGAATGCCGCCCAACGGAACACGGCCATTCCGTCCAGCTTGACCGTGGGCCGCGGCCCGGTCGGGTTGTCGCGGTAGGCGTCCCAGGACGGGGCCTGGCAGATCACATGGGACTGCGAGCCGTCCGAGCCCCACTCGACCGGCCCGATCCCTGGACTCTGCGACGGTCCCACCACCACGGCCCCCGCGCCGTCGGCGAAGATGAACGCGGTTGTCCGGTCGGTCAGGTCGAGGCATTCGCTCATCCGCTCGACGCCGATGACCAGGACGTGCTCCGCGCTGCCACCCCGGACCATGTCGGAGGCGACGGCCAGGGAATGGCAGAAGCCGGCGCACCCGGCCGAGACGTCGAACGCGGCCCCGTGGACACCGAGTCGGTGGGCGATCTGCGGGGCGACAGCGGGCGACTGGTAGAGGTAGGTCGACGTCGCGACGATCACGCAGCCGATCTGCTCGGCCGGCACCCCGGACGATGCCAGCGCCCGGTGGCCCGCCGCGACGGACATCTCGAGGACCGACTCCTCCGGCCCGGCGAACCGCCGGGTCTTGATCCCGGAGCGGGTCTGGATCCACTCGTCGCTGGAGTCGATGCTCCGGCAGATCTCGGCGTTGTCGACGACGCGGGACGGGCGGTACACCCCCAGGCCGACGATCGCGCTGTGCGGTGAGCCGGTGGTGGCGGTGATCGGGGCGGCCATCGTTCATCTCCTGATGCGGCGGATGTTGCCTTGCCGCTCCAGCGTCGGTCCTGGCCGGGCCCGACGAAAGGCACCCTAGGGGTCGCCGATCGCCCCCTGGGTGTCGAGACGGGAACGAAGGGGCAGGCCGGAAAGAGTAGCGTCGTTGATGTCGAGGGCAATTCGAATATGCGCGGTCAAGCCATGTCGTCCTCGGCGCCCAACCGGTCCGCAGGCGAAGGGCCGAGAACTGGAGCGCCGCCATGGCGTCGAACCCGACCGATGTATCGAATTCTCAAGCAGATTCTGCGGCTCCCGGCGTTGCCCGGGCGCTGGAATCGCCGCCCCCCTCCTGCCCGGTGTGCCCGCACAGCATGGAGTCCCACGATGCGCTCGGTATTCGGTTCTGCGCCGCGACCTCGGACCGGCACCTCGACCGGAAGTGCATCTGCGCCGGTGAACAGGTGATCGGACATCATTACACCCGGTACTGAACCGACCGCCTGCCCCTGGCCGCCCCTGGTGTGACACCGGGTTCGGCTCGCTCCCGCGAGCCGAACCCGGTCGTGGGTTCACCAGCCGGAGCCGGAACCGCCCGATCCGGTGTTGGCGAGGATGGTGCCGATGACCATCTGCGCGATACCGGCGACAGAGCCAACAAATTCCACGGTGTCCTCCGACTTTCCTCATCGCCGATTGTCCGGCGTAGTTGTGAACTTAGCCGAACTATCTTGTGGAAGGGATGTGTTCCCGGGTTCTCGGCGCGGGATCGAAGGACAGCCGGTCGACTGCTCCTAGCCGCCCAGCTTCTTGTAGAAGGTGCCGACGATCGGCGCGACCACCGCGCGCGGGCTGTACTGGCCCGCAACCGACATGCCCTTGCTCAGGATTCCCGGCACCACACGCATCTTGTTCTTCGCGAGGGAGTCCAGCGACAACTTGGCGGTGTACTCGCTCGAGATCCAGAAGAAATCGGGGACCAGCTTGTCGACGATCGAGGCCTCCGACGGGTCCGGGATCTCCGTGCGCACCGGGCCGGGGGCCAGCAGTGTGACGTGCACGCCGGTGCCGGTGAGCTCACCGCGCAGCGACTCCGAGAAGGTGTTCACGAAAGCCTTGGTGGCCGCATAGGTGGCGTTGTTCGGGATCGGCATGTTGCCTGCCGCCGATCCGACCATGAGGATGCCGCCGGAGTCCCGCGCGAGCATTCCGGGCAGCACGGCCAGCGTGAGGTCGTGCACGGCAACGGCATTGAGCTCGACCTGGGCCCGCTCGTAGGCGGGGTCCAGCTCGGACACCGGGCCGAACGTGGCGATCCCGGCGTTGTTGCACAGGATGCTGATCGGGCGCTCGGCGAGCTCGTCGACGAGGGCGCCGCGCTGGTCGCGATCGGACAGGTCGACCGCGCGGACCTCGACCTCGACGCCGTGCGCCGCGGTCAGCTTCGCCGCCAGCGCGTCGAGCAGGTCGCCGCGACGGGCCACCAGGATCAGCGAGTATCCGCGCGCGGCCAGGTCGGTGGCCAGCGCCTCGCCGATGCCGGAGGAGGCGCCGGTCACGACCGCGCGGGAATCAGGGGTGGGGGTAGGCAGGCTCACGGGCTCAGGCTAGCGGGTCAGATCGCCGCCGCGAGGCGGGTGCCCTGCTCGATGGCCCGCTTGGCGTCCAGTTCGGCCGCGACGTCCGCCCCGCCGATCACGTGCGTCGTCACCCCGGCCGAGGCCAGGTCGCCCGCGAGCTCACGCACCGGTTCCTGGCCCGCGCAGATCACCACGTTGTCGACGGCGAGGACCTGCGGTCGCTCGCGCTTCTCGCCGAAGGTGATGTGTAGCCCGTCGTCGTCGATCCGCTCGTAGTTCACGCCCGAGAGCTGGTGCACGCCCTTCTTCTTCAGTGCGGCCCGGTGCACCCAACCGGAGGTCTTGCCGAGTCGCGCGCCGATCTGGCCGGGCTTGCGCTGGAGCAGGTACACCTCGCGCGGAGACGGCTCGGTCGCGGGCGCGGTCAGCGAGCCAGGGGCGGTGTCGGAAACGGTGACGCCCCACTCCCGCTTCCACTCGTCCAGGTCGAGGGTGGGGGAGCTGGCGTGGGTCAGGTACTCGGAGACATCGACGCCGATGCCGCCCGCCCCGATCACCGCGACGCGGTCGCCAACGGGCCTCCCGTCGCGGACGAGTTCGGCATACGAGAGCACGCTGGCGTGGTCGATGCCGGGGATGCTCGGAATCCGCGGGGTCACGCCGGTGGCGATGACCACCTCGTCGTACCCGCCGTCGACGAGCCGGCCGGCATCGACCCTGGTGCCCAGGTGCACCTTCACGCCGTTCAGTTCCAGCTGTCGGGTGTAATAGCGGATCGTCTCGGCGAATTCCTCCTTGCCGGGGATTCGCCGGGCGATGCCGAACTGGCCGCCGATCTCGGCGCCCGCCTCGAAGAGTTCGACGGTGTGGCCGCGCTGGGCGAGGCCGACGGCCGCGGACAGGCCCGCGGGTCCGGCGCCGACGACGGCCACGCTCTTCGCCCGCCTTGTCGGTGCCAGCACCAACTCGGTCTCGCGGCCGGCGCGCGGGTTCAGCAGGCAGGACACGTTCTTGCGGACGAACGCGTGATCGAGGCAGGCCTGGTTGCAGGCGATGCAGGTGTTGATCTCGTCGCTACGGTCGGTCTCGGCCTTGCGGACCCACTCGGGATCGGCGAGCATCGGCCGGGCCATCGAGATCAGCTCGGCGTCGCCGCGGGTGAGGATCTCCTCGGCGACCTCCGGCATGTTGATCCGGTTCGACGCGCAGACCGGGATCGTCACGGCCGCCGCGACCTTGGCGGTGAACTCGACGAACGCGGCCCGCGGCACGGAGGTGACGATGGTGGGAACCCGAGATTCGTGCCAGCCGATGTCGGTGTTGATGATCGTGGTACCGGCATCCTCGAGTTCGGTTGCCAGGGATGAGATCTCGTCCCAGGTCTGGCCCTTCTCGACGAGGTCGGCCATGGACAGCCGGAAGACGATGATGAAGTTCGGCCCGACCGCCTCGCGGGTGCGCCGCACGATCTCGACCGCCAAGCGGCGCCGGTTCTCGGCGCTGCCGCCCCACTTGTCCTTGCGCTTGTTGGTACGGGCCGCGAGGAACTGGTTGATGAAGTACCCCTCGCCGCCCATGATCTCGACGCCGTCGTAGCCGGCGGACTGCGCGAGCTGCGCGCAGCGCACGTAGTCGTCGATGGTGCTCTCGACGCCGCGGCCGGTCAGGGCCCGGGGACGGAAGGGGTTGATGGGGGCCTTGATCGAGGAGGCCGACACGCTCAGCGGCTGGTAGGAGTACCGGCCCGCGTGCAGGATCTGCAGGGCGATCTTGCCGCCCTCGGCGTGTACGGCGTCGGTGACCTCGCGGTGCAGCTTCGCGGCCTTGCGGGTGGTGAGCTTGGCCCCGAGGGGAAGCAGCCAGCCGGTGCGGTTCGGCGCGTAGCCGCCGGTGATGATGAGGCCGACGCCGCCGCGGGCCCGCTCGGCGAAATACGCGGCGAGTTTGGGGATGTCGCGTGTCCGGTCCTCGAGTCCGGTGTGCATCGAGCCCATCACCACGCGATTGCGGAGCGTGGTGAAGCCCAGGTCCAGCGGGGACAACAGGTTCGGGTACGGGTTGCTCACGTGGGCGGCCTTTCGGGTCGGACTCGGGCTGGAGTGGTGGGGTCGGGGTCACAGCGCATCGAGCACCTCCTGGCACCAGGCGGTGAAGCCCTCCTCGACGCGGATGCCGCCGCGCAGGACCAGGTACTGGTGCAGGTCGGTGCCGGACAGCCGGTCGGGTGCGGGGAAGTCGCGCTTCTCGATCAGGCGGTAGACCTCGAGCCGCCTGGCATGGTCGTCGCGGTGCCTGCCGACCTCGGCGCGCACGTCGTCGAGGTCGCCGAAGGACGCGGCGCGGATCTTCACGGCCAGCTCGTCGCGCAGGTGCCCGGGCTCGGTCGGCTCTGCGATCCACCGCCGCAGCTCGGCCCGGCCTGCGTCGCTGACGCGGTAGACCCGCTTGTCCGGGCGGCCGTCCTGGCCGACGGTCTCGCCGTCCACCCAGCCCGCCTCGTCCATGCGCTTGAGTACGCGGTAGATCTGCTGGTGGCTCGCGCTCCAGAAGAAGCCGATGGACTTGTCGAATCGGCGCGCGAGCTCGTATCCCGACCCGGAGTGTTCGGAGAGCGAGACCAACAGCGCATGTTCGAGTGCCACGAGGTCGAGTATCTATGCAACGAGGAGACTATGCAACTGAGTTCATATAGGGAGCGGTTCCTTCTGCCGGCGAGCGCTGGTTCGAGATGGTCAGAAGACCCAGCGGAGCGCGGCCGTGATCTCCGCGGGGCTCGAGTCGGCGAAGCGTGCGACCTCGGCCCGCCGGAGGTCGGCGACGGTGGTCGCGAGCTCAGGTCCGAACGCCGCACCGAGCACGGTGTCGGCCTCGAAGGCGTCGGTGGCCTCGGTGAGCGTGCCGGGCAGCGCACGGATCCCGAGCCGGGCCCGCTCGTCCTCGCTCAGCCCGGCCGGGTCGACGTCCACCAGCCCGGGCAGGTGTGAGCGTTCGGCGAGCCCGGCCAGGCCTGCGAAGATCAGCGCGGCGATGCACAGGTACGGGTTGGCCGACTGGTCGAGGACCTTGACCTCCAGGTTGGCCGCGCGGCCCTCGTCCCCGCGGCTACCCGTGATCAGGCGCAGCGCGGTCTCGCGGTTCTCGTGGCCGCACGCCTGGAACGGAGCCGCCCAGTGGCCGGGAACGAGCCGCAGGTAGCTCGCGACCGAGGGTGCACCGACGGCGAGCAGGGCGGGCAGCCTGTGCAGGATGCCCGCCGCGAAGGACTCCGCGGCGTCCGTCATGCCGCAGGGCCCGTCGCCGCCGTCGTGCAGGTTCACCCCGCCGCGCCAGATGGACAGGTGTACGTGGCCGCCGTTCCCGACGCCGTCGGCGACCACCTTCGGGGAGAAGGAGGCACGCAGGCCTCGGTCGGCGCTCAGCGCCCGGATCGTCTCGCGCACCAGCACGAAGGTGTCGGCGGCGCCGATCGGATCCTCCGCGGCGACGGACAGCTCGTACTGCCCGGCCGCGTACTCGGGGTGGATCTGCTCCACCGCGACACCCTGTTCGCGCAGCGCGGTGAGCAGGTCGGCCAGGTAGTCCGAGTGTTCGACGAGCCGGGTGAACCCGTAGGCGGGCCCGCGGGTGGCGGGCACGAAGTCGTCCTGGTCGAGTCCGAGGGTCCACTCCACCTCGATCGCGGTCTTCGCGGTCAGGCCGGCGTCGGCCAGCGCCTCGACCGCGCGGCGGGTGACGTCCCTGGCGTCCTGCGGGTGGGGCGTTCCGTCCTGTGTGTAGCGGTCGGCGGGCGCCCACGCCCAGCCCGGCTGTGCGGCGAGGGCGGTGACCCGGTTCAGGTCCGGCAGCAGCCGCAGATCACCGACGGGCCCACCCGCGCAGCGGCCCGCGATGATCGAGTCGTCGGTCGCGAACGCGTCGAACACCGGCGACGCGCCGACGCCCCAGGCCGCGGCGTTCGCCAGCCGATCGACCGGGACCGCCTTCATCCGGGTGATCCCGCTGTTGTCGACCCACGTCAGTGCCACCCCGACCACGCCCTGATCGGCCAGCCGGGCCGCCACCGGGCCGGCCTCCGCGGCCAGCCGCTCACGCTCGTCCCGGTCCATTGCGGCTCCTTCGCGCGGTCTCTGATCAGCGGCGATTGCCGCTGCGCGGCAGAATGGCGGTCATGGCACGATCCTCAGACGATACGTCGGCGCGGCCATCGAGATCGGGTGAACGACGCCTGGAGGAGCTCGTCGGGCAGATCGCGCTCGTCGATCATCACTGCCACGGCATCGTGCCGGGCCCCCTCGACCGGGCCGGGTTCGAATCGCTGCTCTGTGAGGCCGATGCGCCCGGTCGCTGGCACGGGACGCTGTTCGACACCCAGGTCGGGCTCGCGGTCCGGCGGCTGTGCGCCCCCGTGCTCGATCTGCCACCGCACGCGCCCGCCGACGACTACCTCGCGCGCCGCGCCGAACTCGGCTCCGACGAGGTGTCCCGGCGGCTGTTGCGGGGCGCCGGGATCTCCGAGTTCTTCGTGGACACGGGCTTTCGGCCCGACGGACTGACCTCGCCGGACGAGCTGGCCGCCCGTGCCGGGGCCTCGGCGCGGGAGATCGTCCGGCTCGAAGCGGTCGCGGAGGGGGTGATCGCGACCCACGACGCGGGCGACTTCGTCGAGGCCTGCCGGGACCGTCTGGCGGCCGCGGCGGCGACCGCGATCGGCTTCAAGTCGATCGCCGCGTATCGGGTCGGTCTGGATCTGGCCCCGGATCGTCCGCCCACGAACGAGGTGGCCGCCGCGGCCGCGCGGTGGGCGGCCGACATCGAACGGGGCGCGCCGATCCGGCTGGCCGACGAGACCCTGATCCGGTTCCTGATCTGGACCGCCGTCGATCTCGGTCGGCCGATCCAGTTCCACACCGGATTCGGCGATGCCGATGCGGATCTCGGCCACTGCGATCCGATGCTGCTGGCGCCGCTGCTGCGCGCGACGGCCGGCCGCGGGGTGCCGATCATGCTGCTGCACACCTACCCCTTTCATCGGCACGCGGGCTGCCTGGCGCAGGTGTTCGACCATGTCTTCGTCGACGTCGGCCTCGCGGTGCAGAACGTCGGGAGCCGGGCCGGCCAGGTGGTGGCCGAACTGCTCGAACTCGCGCCCTTCGGTTCGGTGCTGTTCTCCTCCGACGGCTACGGGCTGCCTGAGCTGTTCCACGTCAGCGCCACGCTGTTCCGTCGCGCGCTGTCGGACTTCCTGGCGGCTGGAGTCGAGGGCGATGCCTGGTCCGAGCGGGACGCCGAGCGGATCGCGCGCCTGATCGCCGCGGAGAACGCCCGCCGCGCATACGGTCTCGCCGACGGGGGAGCCGGACGCGGTTCGCTCGCCTAGGCTCGCGATCATGGGCCAAGCGGCGATCGGCACCGGCGTCACCCGCAAGCAGGTCTTCGCGTGGGGGCTGTGGGACTGGGGCTCGGCGGCGTTCAACGCCGTGATCGTGACGTTCGTCTTCTCCGTCTACCTCACCGACGCGGTCGGCGACGACCTGCCTGGTTCGATCTCGGCGAGCACGTGGCTCGGCTGGTCGCTCGGCGCCTCCGGACTGCTGATCGCGGTCCTGGCGCCCGTCACCGGGCAGCGCTCGGACGCGACCGGGCATCGGCGGCGCTCGCTCGCGTTCCTCACGGCGGCGGTGGTGCTCGTGATGGCCGCGATGTTCCTGGTCGAGGACCGGTACCAGTACCTGTGGGCCGGGCTGGCCCTGCTCGGCGCCGGGTCGGTCCTATTCACGCTCGCCGAGGTGCCCTACAGCGCGATGCTGCGCCAGGTGTCCACGCAGGAGAATGTCGGGCGGGTGTCCGGGTTCGGTTGGGCGATGGGCTATTTCGGCGGCATCGTGTTGCTGCTGGTCTGCTACTTCGGGTTCATCGTCGGCGACGCCGACACCCGCGGACTGCTGGGCCTGAGCACCGACGGGGGATTCAACATCCGGATGGTCGCGCTGGTGGCGGCGCTGTGGTTCGCGGCGTTCGCGATCCCCGTGTTGGTCGCGGTGCCGGAGCTGCCCCGCACCGAGGCGGATCCAGCGGCCGCCCGAGCGGGGTTCTTCGCGTCCTACGGTGTGCTCTGGCGTGACCTCAAGGAGCTGTGGACGGCGGACCGCCGTACCGTCGGGTTCCTGCTCGCAAGCGCGCTCTTCCGTGACGGACTGGCCGGGGTGTTCACCTTCGGAGCGGTCCTCGCGGTCAACGTCTACGGCATCGCGGCATCGGACGTGCTGCTCTTCGGCGTGGCCGCGAACGTGGTCTCCGGGGTCGCGGCGCTGGCGGCCGGTCGGCTCGACGACACCCTCGGCCCGAAGACGGTCATCGTCGCCTCACTCGCCGCGATGCTGGTGGCGGGCGGAATCCTGCTGGTGGTCTCGGGTCCGGTGGCGTTCTGGGTTTTCGGACTGCTGCTGTGCGTCTTCGTCGGCCCCGCGCAGTCGGCGTCCAGGACCTTCCTCGTGCGGATCACCCCGACCGGCAGGGAGGGCCAGATGTTCGGCCTGTACGCGACCACGGGCCGGGCGGTCTCGTTCCTCGCGCCCACCCTGTTCGGGGTGTTCGCGTGGGCCTTCGCCAGCGACCGGGCCGGCATCGTCGGCCTGCTCGTGGTGCTGGCGCTCGGGCTGGCGGCGGTGCTACCGGTACGGGCGCCCGAGCGCGACTACCGCCGGGAACCCTCGTCGGTCTGAATCCCGAGCTTTTCCGGGAAGAGTCGCCGCTGCACGATCCAGCCGGCCACCGAGAGTGCGATCCAGAGCAGGGTCGAGGTCACCTGCTCCCATCCCGGGTTCGGTTCGTGCAGGAAGGAGAGGGCGTCGGTGGTGCGCCCCAGGCCGGCCAGGATCATGCTCGCGCCGCCGATCGAAGTGAGCCACAGTAGCGCCCTGGCCCGGTACTTGTCGGCGAGGAAGGCGGCGGCGACCGCGACCGCGATGATCACGATCGCGCTGACGGCCCAGTTGTTGTCGCCGCGCTGCACCACCTCCGCGAGTTTCGCGCCCGCCATCGCGCCGGTCAGGCCGCCGATGAAGTAGGCCGAGAACTTGAAGACCAACGTGGTGACCACCCACGAGATGAGCGCGCCGACGAGCGCGAACAGGAACAGCGTCGCCAGCGAGGCGTGGAACAGGTCCGCGATCAGCCAGCCGAGGCCGAAGCCGGCGGCGAGCACCGCGAGGTGCAGTGATCGGATGCCGTAGAAGCACAACAGCGCACCGACCAGCAGTACTGCGATCCCGCTCATTTCTCGTTCCCTTCGATTCGCGCGAGGACCGCTTCGGCCAGCGCATCGGGTGCTTGTTCCGGTATCCAGTGGCTGACGCCGTCGAGCTCGACGAAACGGTATGGGGCATCGACGAACTCGCCGCACCGTTCCGCGCCCGCGCGGCCGAGCGCCTCGTCCTCGGAGCCCCAGACGTAGGTGGTGGGCACCCGGACCGATGGGATGCCGCCGAAGTCGGCGCGCATGGCGCGGTACCAGGACAGCGCGGCCGTTAGCGCGCCCGGCTCGGTGAGCGCCCGCACGTACTCGGCGACCTGGTCGGGATCGAGGTCGCCGTACACCGCGCGCAGGCGCTTGGCGTCGTCGTCGAGCAGCAGCCGCTCCGCCACCTGGCCGTCCCGGAAGACACCGATGTAGCGCGACCGCTTCTGCTGGTCCGCGTCCTCGCGCAGCGCCCAGCCGAACGCGGAGGGGTGCGGAACGGACACCGCGGTCAGGGTCTCGGCGCGTTCGGGGTGGTACGCGGCGATCCACCAGGCGACCACCGCGCCCCAGTCGTGCCCGACCAGGTGCGCCGATGCGATACCGGCGGCGTCCATCAGGGCCAGCACATCGGCGCCGAGCAGCTCGAGCGCGTAGTGCTCGACGCCGACCGGTCGGGCGCCGGGGGAGTAGCCGCGCTGCGACGGCGAGATCACCCGGAGGCCGGCCGCGGTCAGCAGCGGCGTCAGTGGGCGCCAGCAGGCCGAGGTCTCCGGGAAGCCGTGCAACAGCACGACCGGGGGTCCGCCAACGGGACCGGATTCCTCGACCTCGAAGGTGAGCCCGCCGACGGTCACTGCGGAGTGAGTACGATCGTCCACGGAATCCATTTGTCCCTCAACGCTCGTCGTTGTCTGCCCGGTATGGGCAGAGATTACCGCTCGGGCCTCGAAAAGGGCGGCATTCGTGGTGGTCCCGGCCGTGACCCCTCGGCCGGGTTGCCAGGGGTTTGTGACGATGAGGTGAGCGCATCGGCCGATCCGGTTCGCCCGGTTCCGGAAGCATGCTAAGTATCTGTTGGTACCAGGTGACCCGGCGTGGTATCGAGGGGATATCGGGGAGTGAACTGTGACGATTGCCAATGGTGGGGTCCGCGATGACGAGCCCCTGCGAATCGCCGGACGGTCGGTGGCGAACTGGCTGGACGCCGCAGCGACCGACCTGACCGCCGCGGTGATCGAGCGCCTCGTCGACGACCTGCCGATCTACAAGCAGCTGCCGCAGGAGGTGGTGCGGGGCGAGATCGCGGACATCGTGCACCACAACATGGAACTGTTCGCGACGCTCGTCCGTGAGCGCCGCCCCGGGCGCAAGGCCGAGTTCGTCGAGCAGCGGAACTCCTCGGCCCGGCGCGCGGAGGAAGGTGTCCCCCTCGATGCCGTGCTGCACGCGTACCACGTCGGCATCGGGATGGCGGCGGAGGAGCTGTTCGCCGACGCGGAACCCGGCGACATCGGCGACGTACAGACGATCATGGTGATGGTGCTCGATTTCCTGCGCCAGCTGACCCTCGAGGTGAGTTCGTCGTACCTCGAGGAGCGCCAGATCATGGACAGTCAGGAGAACTCCGGCCGTCGCTCGCTGATGGCCGCGCTGGTCGCCGGGGAGCAGCTCGACGCCATCGCGCAGCGAACCGGGCTCCGACTGGCCCCGCACTATCTCGCGATGAGCCTGTCGATCGGGGAGCACGTCGACGAACGCGGCGACGGCGTCAGCGGGACGGTGGCGGGCAGGCGGAAACTGCGCAGGTTGCAGGCCGAGCTGGACCGGATCACCGGGGAGCCTGCGCTCACGGTCATCGACAGCAGCGGTGGGACGGCCCTGATCCCGTGCCCAGGGAACCCGCCGGAGTGGGACGCGCTGAAACGGATGATCGATCGCGCGCAGGCGGTGGTGGGCACCGAGATCCGGGCGGCGGCGGTGGTCGCGGCTCCCGCCGAGGTGCCGGCGGCGGTGGAGCAGACCGCCGAGATCATCGCGCTCATCTCGCGGTCGGGCCGCCCGCCAGGGCTGTACCGGTTGCGCGACGTGCTGCTCGAGTATCAGCTGAGCAGGCCGAGCCCCGCACACCCCGAACTGGCAGGCCTGCTCGAGCCACTGGTCGCGAGGCCCGAGCTGATGCAGACTCTCGAGGCCTATGTGGCGAGCGGACTGAACCGCCGCGCGACGGCGTCCGCGCTGCAGGTGCACGCGAACACCGTCGACTACCGCATGCGGCGCGTCGCGGAGCTGACGGGGTTGAACCCGGCGGACCCCGCCGATCTCCCGCACGTGGGGGCGGCGCTGGCGGCGCGCAGGGCGCTCGGCTGAGCGAAGCCCGCGGACCGTCTCGGGCATAGTGGAGGGCTCGCGGTGATCCGCGCCGCGACCACGAGGGGGATTCGATGCGGTGGGTTCGATGGACGGTGACGGCCCTCGGGTGGGCGGCGGTGCTGGCGGCCGCGGTGGGTGTCCTCGCGCACTACCTGGACTCGACGAACACCGTGCTCGTCGTGCTGGCGTCGTTTGCGCCGTTCCTGATGGCGTGCGGGGTGGCCGGCCTGGTCGCGCTCGCCTGTGCCCGCCGGTGGGTCGGGACCGCGGTCGCAGCGGCGGTGGTGGTGGCCGCGGCGTGGACGCAGCTGCCGCTGTACCTGGGCGACCGCGGCTTCGACGGAGACCCAGAGCTGACGGTGATGCAGGCGAACATCCTCTTCGGCAAGGGTGATCCGGAAGCCCTTGTCGCGCAGGTCCGCTCGCGTGGCGTGGGTGTGTTGACGGTCAATGAGCTGACCGACGGCGCGATCCCGCAGCTGGGCGCCGCCGGCCTGGACGAGGAGCTGCCGTACCGGTATCTGCGACCGATGGAATGGGGCGGCGGCGGGACGGGGATCTGGAGCCGGTACCCGATCAGCGAGGAGACCGAGCACATGGGCTTCGTGCTGAACATGGTCTCCGTTCGGGTGCATGATCCGGACCAGCGGCCGTTCGTGGTGGTCGCGGCGCACCCGCTGCCGCCCTGGCCCCGCCCGCAGACGACGACGTGGTCCCAGGAGATGGGCCAGGTGCGCGACATCCTGCAGGACCTCCGCGGCCGCGGCGAGCCGGTGATCATGGGCGCCGATCTCAACGCGACCTACGACCACGCGCAGTTCCGGGCCCTGATCGGTGACGGGTACAGCGACGCGGCCGAGCAGTCAGGCGCAGGCGTGCTGCGCACCTATCCGGCGGACCGCTGGTGGCCCCCGGTGCTGGGGATCGACCACATTCTGTTGACGGGGGCGTTCGCCGTGAACGTCGAGGCCGTGGACCTACCCGGGTCCGATCACCGGGGCGTTGTCGCGGAGATCGACCTGCGGGAGCCCGACGACTACTCCGATTCCGACTGACCCGGGACCGACGGCGTCCGTTCGCTGATCAGGACGGCGACGCCGTCGAGTATGCGGTCGAGCCCGAATCGGAGCGCGTGAACCGGATCGCCGGTGGACTCGAACTCGGTCCCCGCCGCCTCGCCCACCCGCCCGGACACCGGGAACTCGGCTGGGTCCATCAGACGTTCGAGGGTCGGCGAGACGAGGTCCCACCACTGCCCGTCGGTCAGCCCGGATTTCTCCGCGGTCGCGCCGACGCTGACGAGCAGGCGGGCGGTCCCGACCACGTGGGTCAGCACCAGCGTCAGGACCGAGTCCATCTCGACGTCGGAGAGGCCGATTCCGTCCAGCGGTCGCAGTTCGGCCTCGTACTTGCGGACGGTGTTCGGGCCGAGGACGGGACGCATCCCGACGAGCTGGAGCATCCAGGGGTGGCGCTGGTAGAGGTCCCAGTTCCTGGCGGCGATGAACTCCAGGCCGCCGCGCCATCCACCCGGTGCAAGGGAGGGTTCGTCGAGATCCGCGTAGAGGCCGCCGAGGACGCTGTCGTGCATCAGGTCGACCAGGTCGTCCTTGCCGGGTACGTGCGTGTACAGCGACATGGCACCGGAACCGAGTCTGTCGGCGACGCGCCTCATCGAGACCCCGTCCAGGCCCTCGGCGTCCGCGAGCTCGATGCCCGCGGCCACGATCGCCTCGACGGTCAGGCCCTTGCGTCCGGTCTTCCCGCGCAGCCCCCACAACAGTCCGAGGGTGCGGGCCGGATCGAAGGGCCCCTCCTTTTTTGACGTCACGCCGGACATTCTCCTCGCTTTCCCGCCGGCTCAGTTCGCCGCGCCGTTCGCGGGGTCCGCCAGTCGGGCGGCGCAGGATTCGAGGTAGCGCTGTTCTGGGACGCTGAGCGTGTGCTTGGCCGCCGACAGATAGTGCGACCGGGCACCTGCGTCGTCACCGGCCATTCTCAGCAGGTGTCCTCGGACCGCGTCGATGCGGTAGTGGCCTGCGATGCGTTTGTCGGTGTCGAGTTCGGCGAGGAGGTCGAGGCCGGCCTGCGGACCGTGGACCATCGCGGTCGCCACCGCACGGTTCAGGGTTGCCATCGGGTTCGGTGCGACGTGATCGAGGATCCTGTACAGGATGAGGATCTGGTGCCAGTCCGTCCTGGCCGTGTCGGGGGCCTCGGCGTGCACCGCGGCTATGGTCGCCTGTAGCTGATAGGGACCGACGTCGGTGTGCGGCAGGGTCTCGCTGATCAGTGCCACACCCTCCTCGATGAGCGCGTGGTCCCAGAGGGTGCGGTCCTGGTCGGCCAGCGGGATCATCGCGCCGGTTCGGGTGGTGCGAGCGGCGCGGCGGGAGTCGGTCAGCAACATCAGCGCGAGCAACCCGGCGACCTCGCCGTCGTCGGGGCGGAGCGCACGCATCAGGCGGGTGAGCCGGATCGCCTCGGTCGCAAGCGTTTCGCACTGCAGGTCGCCGCCCGAGCTCGCGGTGTAGCCCTCGTTGAAGATCAGGTAGAGCACGTGCAGGACCACCTCGAGCCGCCCCGATCTCTCGGGCTCGGGCGGCATCGAGAGTTCGGCGCCCGCGTTGGTGATCTGCTGCTTGGCCCGGCTGATCCGTTGTGCCATCGTCGCTTCGGGGACGAGGAACGCGCGGGCGATCTGCGCGGTCGTGAGTCCGCCGACCGCACGGAGCGTGAGCGCGACCTGCGAGGGCGACGACAGACGCGGATGGCAACACAGGAAGAAAAGCGACAGGGTGTCGTCCGATTGCCACGGTGTGCCCTCGCTCGCGTCCGGAGAAGTCCGTTGGTGGTCCGGCGTCTGCGCCGCGGCGAGTTCCTCGCGTGCCCGCCGCGCGTGCTCGCTCCGCCACGAGTCGATCAGCCGACGACGTGCGACGGTGTGCAGCCAGCCGGTCGGATCCTGCGGAACACCCTCGTGTGGCCACTGAGCGGCGGCCGCGAGGAGGGCGTCCTGCACGGCCTCCTCGCAGGAATCGAACTGGCCGTGCCGCCGGACGAGCCGCGCGAGGACCTGCGGCGCACTCCGGCGCAGCAGGTCCTCGAACGCGGTGACGTCGGTCGTCACATGTCCGGTCCGCCCGTGAACATGACCGGTCGAACCTCGATGGCGAGCCCGTCGATCTTCGTGTCGGGGATCTGCAAGGCGAGTTCGATCGCTCGCTCCTTGTTCTCCACGTCCACCATGTAATACCCGCCCATGTACTCCTTGGCCTCCAGATAGGGGCCGTCGGTCACGGCAGGAACGCCGTCGCGGGAGCGGACGACGGTGCTGTTGGTGGGGTCCGCAAGGGCCTGGGTGATGACCATCTCGCCGGACTGCTGGATCGTCTTGATGAACTCGCCGTGCCCGGTCATGATCGCGTTCCGATCGTCCTCGGACAGCGCCGCCATCACCTCGGGGTCGATCTGCATGAGCAGCAGGTACTTCACGGAGCCTTCTCCTTCGTTCGGGTGCCCTGGTGGGCACGTTCGCATAGAGGTCGTCGCGGGTTGCCGTTTCTCTACATCGGCCGGGCAACTTTTCTGAAGACCCGATGTAGAGAACCGACCGCCTGCCGCGACCTACCTGCGACGTGCGCCGTGCCTTGGGGGCCCGGCATCGACAGGGACCAGTTGTGGAGGATCGGATGGGTGCAGCAACACCGACAGTAGTGACGGAACGCGCGGGACGACGGCAATGGCTGGGGTTGGCATTGTTGGCGCTGCCGACTCTGGTCGTCGCCCTGGACATCAACGCGTTGTTCCTGGCGTTGCCACAGCTCACCGCGGACCTGGGCGCGAGCAGTACACAGCAGCTGTGGATCGCCGACATCTACGGCTTCATGGTCGCCGGTCTGGTGATCACGATGGGCACGCTCGGAGACCGAATCGGCAGGCGCAGGCTCCTTTTCATCGGAAGCGTGGGATTCGCGATGGCCTCGGTGCTGGCGGCCTACTCGACCGGTCCGGAGATGCTGATCGCGTCCCGGGTGCTGCTGGGGATCGCAGGCGCGACCCTGATGCCGTCCACGCTGGCGCTGATCACGAACATGTTCCACGACGGCAGGCAACGCGGGGCGGCGATCGCCATCTGGTCCACCTGCACCTTCACCGGCGCCGCCCTCGGGCCCGTTGTCGGCGGACTGCTCCTCGCACACTTCTGGTGGGGCGCGGTGTTCCTGATGGCGGTGCCTGCCGGCGCGGTCCTCGTGATCGTCGGGCCTTTCGTGCTGCCCGAGTTCCGGAACCCGGACGCCGCACGCCTTGATCTGCCGAGTGTCGCGTTGTCGATGCTGGCGATCCTGCCGCTTGTGTACGCCGTGAAGAGGCTGACCGCTGACGCGGCGCCGTCGATCGCCGCGGTGTCGACGCTCGTTCTCGGCGGCATGTTCGCGGCCGTGTTCGTGGCGCGTCAGCTGCGGCTGGACGACCCGCTGTTGGACCTGCGGTTGTTGGGTCGGGGTTCCTTCCGGCTGATCCTGTTGGCGTTGACCCTCGCCGGGGTGGTGATGGCCGGGACGGGCCTGCTGGTGACCCAGTACCTTCAGTCGGTGCTCGGCCATTCGCCCGTCTCGGCCGCACTCTGGTTCGCGCCCATGGGTTTGGCTGTGGCCGTCGGTACCACGCTCTCGCCCGCGATCGCGCGACGCGTCGAGCCGGTGACGGCGATCGCCGCGGGACTGGCACTGTCGGCGATCGGTGCGGCATTGCTGGCGCTCGTCGGGCTCGAGTCCGGTCTCGGCATGGTCATCGCGGCCATCGCGATCCTGGCGTTGGGGACCGGTCCGTTGTTCGCGCTCGGTACGGGAATCGTCATGGGCTCGGTTCCGCCCGAGCGGGCGGGCTCCGCGGCATCGATGGCGGAAACGAGCAACTACCTCGGCGGAACCCTTGGCATCGCGATCCTCGGCAGCGTCGCGGCCGGTATCTACCAACACCAGATGGCCGGGTCGATTCCGGCGGGCACTGCCGACGAGGCGGCTGCGAGTGCGGGGCAGACCGTCGCAGGTGCGGCCGCGGTCGCCGCCGACCTTCCCGCCGACTCCGGCGCAGCGCTCCTCACGTCGGCACACGCCGCGTTCACGAGCGGACTGCACGTCGTGGCGTTGATCGGCGCGGTCGTGCTCGGCATCCAAGCCTGGGTGCTGTGGCGGGCCCGGATCGGGTAGCGGAGGGAGCGGATTGCTCACCCTTGGGTGTGTTTCGGGAGGCGGCGGCGCGGGCGACGCTTGAACTCCAACCCGATACCGAACCGAATGGAGCGACATCCCATGCGCCAGACCACCATGACCCGCACAGTCCTCGCCTCAGCTGCGGCAGTGGCCGCCATCGCCCTCGCCGGGGTAGGTGCCGTATCGATCGCATCGCACACCGACCAGGGAACGGCCACGAGCGTGGACTCCCCGGTCGGGCCGGGGGGCGCGGTCGTGCCGGGCGCGGACAAGAGCCGTGCCACGGGTGGCGGTGTGGAGCAGGGTGCCGTCGTGGCACCGGTCGACGCGGCGACGGTCCCGGGTTTGGTCGGACCCGTTGTCCCGGGTCAGGTCGGTCCCGCGGGCCCGAACCCGGGAGGCCCGGCGGGCCCGAAGCCCGGCGTACCTGCGGCCGATCCGGTGGTCCCGCCGCAGCCGGGACCGGTGGATCCCGGACCCGTTGACCCGGGTCCGAAGCCGGACGGTCCGGTCGTGGATCCGGTGGATCCGCCGCCGGCAGCGCCGGTGTCCGATCCCGTCGTTCGAGATCACCGTGGGGACGGGGTCGACCCGAACCCGCCCGGTGGCGTGATCGTCGGGCCTTCCGATGGATCCGGACCGATCGTCCGCGACCATCGCGACCAGTCCGGACCGATCGTCCGGGATCATCGCTAGCCGCGGTGCGCATCGGGACCACACCCGGTCCGTGATGTGGGTCAACAAAGGGGTCGG
>NZ_JBSGTR010000073.1:0-23905 GCF_053607505.1 Rhodococcus sp. NPDC055112 | reverse complement strand
GACCCACAGTGGGTCCGGAGCCTTCTGCGTTTTCACCGCTACTCGGACGCGGCCTTCTCCGCCCTGCGGCGCAGACGACGCGCCGCGGCAACGAGGTTCCGCAGCGAGGGCTCGAGCTGCCAGTAGTGCCTGGTCTTGAGACCGCCGTCGGGATTGGCCCACAGTCGGTCCAGCTCCACCGATTCCGAGGCCTCGGTGAGCAGTTCGTCGAGCTCATCGATGTCCGGGATTCTGGCCGAACGGCTCTCGTACACACCGGGTCCCACGCCGTGGGTGAGCTTGCGCTCCTTGATGGCGTCGAGCACCCAGGTGATCGAACGGGTCGCCACGATCGCGGTCACATCGCAGTCCATCCGCTCGATCGCATCCACCACCGACTTCTGGGTCGTGTAGGTCAGGTGGGTGTGGATCTGCGTCTCCGGCTTGGCACCGCCGGTCGCCAGCTTGAACGCGTCGACCGCCCAGTCCAGGTACTCCTTGCGTCCGCCCGCACGCAGCGGCAGCAGTTCGCGGATCGCCGGCTCGTCGACCTGGATGATCGAGATGCCCGCGGCCTCCAGGTCGGCCACCTCGTCACGGATCGCCAGCGCCAACTGATCCGCGGTCTCGTGCAGCGGCTGGTCCTGCCGGACGAACGAGCGCGCCAGCATGGTGATCGGACCGGTGACCATGCCCTTGACCGGCTTGTCGGTCAGCGACTGCGCGTAGCCGATCCATTCCACGGTCATCGGCCCCCGCCTGCGGACGTCGCCGAAGAGGATCGGCGGCCGCACGCAGCGCGACCCGTACGCCTGCACCCAGCCGTTGTGGGTGGACGCGAATCCGTCCATCAGCTCGGCGAAGTACTGGATCATGTCGTTGCGCTCGTGCTCACCGTGCACGAAGACGTCGAGGCCGATGTCCTCCTGCAGCCGGATCGTGCTCTCGATCTCGGCCTGGATCCGCTTGACGTAGTCCTCCCACTCGAGCCGGCCCTGGCCGAGCTCGTAGCGCGCCTGGCGGACCGCGTCGGTCTGCGGGAACGAACCGAGAGTCGTCGCAGGCACCTTCGGCAGGTTCAGCTTCTCCTGCTGAGCCAGCCGGCGGACCTCGTACGGCGCCCGGATGCGGTCCTCGGCCTTGATGGCGTAGACCCGTTGGCGCACTTCGTGCTTCTGCTTGAAATGCACCTTCGTCGGCTTCTTGCGCCAGCGCTCGGACGGGCCCTCGGTGAGCGCCTTGGCCAACGAGACCACCTCGCCGACCTTCTGCTTTGCGAAGGCGAGCCGGTCCGCGACGTCGCCGTCGAGGTCCCACTCGGCCAGCACGTCGTACGGCACGTGCATCAGCGAACAGGAGGTCGAGACCACCAGGTCCGGGATCACGTCCTTGAGCGAGGACAGGTAGGTGAGCGTGACGAAGTTGTCTGCCCGCCAGACGTTTCGGCCGTTCACGACGCCCGCGTAGAGACGCTTGCGCTTCAGTCCGGGGATCTTCGCCAGCTCGTCGGCCGGGACCTTGCCGTAGACCAGGTCGAGTCCGAGCGCCTCGACCTTGGTTGCGGCCAGGATCGGCAGGGCCTCACCGAGATTCCCGTACGGGCCGGTGACCAGGATCCGCGGTCGCAGCGGCGCATGGGACAGCGTGGTGTACGCCCGGTCGAGCGCGGCCAGTTCCTCCTGCGTGCGGTCCTGGGTGAAGGCGGGCTCGTCGAGCTGGACGCAGGTGGCCCCGGCCTTGGCGAGCAATTCGAACAGCGCCTCGTACTGCGGCAGCAGCGAGTCCAGCAGGTCGAGCACCGAGAAGTCGTCCACCGCATCGGCGCTCGCCTTCGACAGCAGCAACAGCGAGACCGGGCCCAGGATCACCGGGCGCAGTTCGATGCCGCGCGCCTTGGCCCGTTCGAACTCGTCCATCAGCGCATCGGCGCGCAGGGTGAACACGGTGCGCTCGTCCAGCTCGGGCTGGCGGTAGTAGTAATTGGTGTCGATGAACCGCACCAGCTCCAGCGGCGGGAAGTCGGGCCGGCCGCGGGCCATGGTGAAGTAGAAGTCGAGTTCGTTGAGCTCGCCCTCGAGCGGGGCGAACCGGCCGGGCACGGCGCCGAAGAGCAGCGCGTTGTCCAGCACCTGGTCGTAGTAGGAGAAGGTGTTGCCCGGGACCTGCGTCAGGCCGGTCGCGGCCAGCTCGCTCCAGGTCTGCTCCTGGAGTTCCCGGCCGACGGCGATCAGCTCGGCCTGGCTGGACTTCCCGTGCCAATACGCTTCGAGTGCCCGCTTGAGTTCGCGTCGGGGCCCGATCCTGGGGTACCCCAGGACGCTGGAGCCGTAGGTGGCGGCGCTGTTGGACATCGTGTCGACCTCTCCCTCGATGCGCTTCGCGCCCGTGCGCGATCGGTACCCCGGCAGGGGTGAAAATCGCGCACGGGCGCCGAAGGTGCGTACTGGTGAAGCTGGCTAGCTTGCTTTCTTCGTGCTCCGACCGTTCTCGCCGTACTCATAGAAGCCCGCGCCGGACTTCTTGCCGACGAGACCGGCCTCGACCATGCGCAGCAGCAGCGGCGGCGCCGAGTACAGCGGCTCCTTGAACTCCTCGTACATCGAGTCCGCGATCGACTTGACGGTGTCGAGGCCGACCAGGTCCGTCAGGGCCAGCGGGCCCATCGGGTGGTTGCAGCCCAGCACCATCGCGCGGTCCACGTCGTCCTTGGTCGCGAAACCGGACTCGACCATCCGGATCGCCGACAGCAGGTACGGCACGAGCAGCGCATTGACGACGAAACCGGAGCGGTCGGCCGAACGGACGACCTGCTTGCCGAGGACCTCGCTGGCGAACTGCTCGGCCCGCTCGGAGACCGCGGCGCTGGTCTTGAGGGTGGTGACCAGCTCGACGAGCGGGAGCACGGGCACCGGGTTGAAGAAGTGCATACCGATCACGCGCTCGGGCGCCTTGGTGGCGATGCCCAGCTTCATGATCGGGATGGAGGAGGTGTTGGACGCCAGCACCGCGTTCGGGTCCGTGACGACCTGGTCGAGCTCGGCGAAGATCGCGCTCTTGACCTTCTCGTCCTCGAGGACGGCCTCCACGACGAGCTGCCGATCGGCGAAGTCGCCGAGATCGGAGGTGAAGCGCAGCCGCCATGCGGCCTGCTCCCGCTCGCGCTCGGTGATCTTGCCGCTGCTCACACCGCGGTCCAGCGACCGCAGGATGCGGGCGCGGCCGGCCGCCGCGAGCTCGCGGGTCTGCTCGAACACCAGAACATCGACATGTGCGCGGGCGCACACCTCGGCGATTCCGGCGCCCATGATGCCTGCGCCGATCACGCCGACGCGCTGAATCTTTTCGCTGGTCACGTCAGCTCCTCATCGTCTAGTGGAGTCGTCCGCACCGCGGGGCCCGGGCTGTGGGCCCCGCGGTGGGTGGGACGGGTCGTGCAGGTGAAGCGGGGGTTCCTAGTGGAACTGGCCCTCTTCGGTGGAGCCCTTCAGCGCCGCGGTGGACGTGTTGGGGTCGACCGTGGTGGCGATCTTGTCGAAGTAGCCGGCGCCGACCTCGCGCTGGTGCTTGATGGCGGTGAAGCCACGCTCCTCGGCGGCCTTGAACTCGCGCTCCTGCAGGTCGACGAAGGCCGTCATGCCCTCACGGGCGTAGCCGTGGGCCAGGTCGAACATGCCGTAGTTGAGCGAGTGGAAGCCGGCCAGGGTGATGAACTGGAACTTGAAGCCCATCGCGCCGAGCTCCTTCTGGAACTTCGCGATGGTCGCGTCGTCCAGGTGCTGCTTCCAGTTGAAGGACGGGGAGCAGTTGTAGGCCAGCAGCTGGTCCGGGAACTCGCTGCGGACGGCCTCGGAGAACTTCTTGGCGACCTCGAGGTCCGGCACGCCGGTCTCCATCCAGATGAGGTCGGAGTACGGCGCGTAGGCCTTGGCGCGGGCGATGCAGGGCTCGATGCCGTTCTTGATGCCGTAGAAGCCCTCGGCGGTGCGGGTGCCGTCGAGGAACGGGCGGTCACGCTCGTCCACGTCGGAGGTGAGCAGGGTGGCGGCCTCGGCGTCGGTACGCGCGATGACGACGGTGGGGACGTCCGCGACGTCGGCCGCGAGACGCGCCGAGGTCAGGGTGCGGATGTGCTGCTGGGTCGGGATGAGCACCTTGCCACCGAGGTGGCCGCACTTCTTCTCCGACGCGAGCTGGTCCTCCCAGTGCGAGCCGGCGACGCCGGACGCGATCATGGCCTTCTGCAGCTCGTAGACGTTCAGCGCGCCGCCGAAGCCGGCCTCGCCGTCCGCGACGATCGGGGCGAGCCAGTTCTCGACCGAGGTGTCACCCTCGACCTTGGCGATCTCGTCGGCGCGCAGCAGCGCGTTGTTGATGCGACGGACGACCTGCGGGACCGAGTTGGCCGGGTAGAGGCTCTGGTCCGGGTAGGTGTGACCCGAGAGGTTCGCGTCACCGGCGACCTGCCAGCCGGAAAGGTAGATGGCCTTGAGGCCGGCGCGCACCTGCTGCACGGCCTGGTTGCCGGTGAGGGCGCCGAGGGAGTTGATGTAGTCCTCGTTGTTCACGAGGTCCCACAGGATCTCCGAGCCACGGCGGGCCAGGGTGGCCTCCTCGACGACGGAGCCCTGGAGCTTGACGACCTGCTCGGCCGTGTAGTTACGGGTGAGTCCCTTCCAGCGAGGATTGGTGTCCCAATCCTGCTGGATCTCAGCTGCGGTCTTCGGGGTGCCGGTGGTCGACATCGAGGCTCCACTCTCTTGTATCTGCTGGTCCGGTACGGATGTACTGCTTCACATCCTTGCCAGGCCCTTCGTATGTACTTAACGAGAGTGGCACACACAAAAACTGCCGTCTACCTGTTGCTAATGCCAATCTTGGCTAGGTTTTCAACCGGTGTTGCTAACTTTGCAAAGTTCATACCGGCCAAGCGAGCGCTTGGCTACCGGCAAGTAGGTTGGCGAGCTACCGGCAAGTAGGTTCCGACCTGCGGATTGTTCAGGGCACGCGAACCGCCGCGGCCGCGCCGACATCCCGGCCCCGCGGAGGGCCACGCCGGCGCCCGATCACGGTGGACCCGACCCGGCTGTGAGGGCAATCACGTCGCCCGAAGGTCGCCGAACGACTCGTTCGCACCGTCGCGACGAGGTCCGCGCCGCCTGCCACGCCTCCGGCTAACGTGCCGGCATGAGACTGCGGCTCGGACGCCCCGACATCAACCGCTACGCCGATCGATTCGACCTCGCCCCGGCGACCGACGGGCTCGCGGTCACGTTTCTCGGCGTCGCGAGCCTGCTCCTCGACGACGGCTCGTCGGCGATCATGACCGACGGGTTCTTCACCAGGCCGGGCCTGCCGAGGGTGCTGCTGGGCAGGATCGCCCCCGACCCGGACCGGATCGATGCCGCACTCTCTCAGGCGGCCGTCACCCGTCTCGACGCGGTCATCCCGGTGCACACCCATTACGACCACGCGCTGGACTCCGCGGCCGTCGCGGAACGAACCGGCGGGCTGCTCGTCGGCGGCGAGTCCACCGCCTCGATCGGTCGCGGGCACGGGCTGCCCGCCGATCGCATCGCGGTCGTCGCCGATGGCGACTGCCTGCGGCTCGGGGGCTTCGAGGTCGCCATGATCGCGTCGCATCACTGCCCGCCCGATCGCTTTCCCGGCGAGATCACCGAGCCGGTCGTCCCGCCGACCCGGGTGTCGGCGTACCGGTGCGGCGAGGCCTGGTCAGTCATCGTCGACCACGCGGCCTCCGGGAGGTCGCTGCTCGTGCAGGGCAGCGCCGGGTACGTGCCGGGCGCTCTGGCAGGCAGGCGGGCCGACGTGGCCTACCTCGGGGTGGGGCAGCTCGGCATCCAGCCGGAGGGGTACATCGAGGACTACTGGCGTGAGACCGTCCGCGAGGTCGGCGCCCGGCGCGCGGTGCTGATCCACTGGGACGACTTCTCCCGGCCGCTGTCCGAGCCACTGCGCGCGCTCCCCTACGCGGGTGACGACCTCGACCGCACGATGACGGCGCTCACCAGGTTGGCCGACGCGGACGGCGTGGCGCTGAGCTTCCCGACCGTCTTCGCGCGCGAGAACCCCTGGGCCTGAACATCGGCCACCGTCCGGTGGTCACCCCTGCGCCGTCACCGCAGCTTCCTGCGTCTCCAGGCTGGCCGACGGGGTGCGGAGGGCGGCAACGGCGCCCGCGTACAGCGAGCTCTTGATCTCGCCGAGCGTGCGCCCGCGGGTGTGTACCAGGCCCTGAGCACGGCCGACCGCCTTGGCGAGCACGTCATCCCCGCCCGCGAGCTCGTCGACGAGTCCGTGGGCCAACGCGTCGGTCCCGCCGTATCGGCGACCGCTGGTCAGCGCGGAGTGCACCGCCCGCGCGGGCAGCCGTGCGGTCAGCAATTCGAGAACCCCCGGCGTGTAGCTGATGCCGACCGTGATGCCCGGCAGGCAGAAGAACCCGCGGTCACCGCGCATCACCTGATGGTCGTGCGCGGTGGCCAGGATCGCCCCGCCGCCGAACGTGTGGCCCGGCATCGCGGCGACGGTCGCCATCGGAAAGGTCAACACCCGCGCGAAGAGCGCGTGCACACGATCCATGTACGAGTTGAGCTGCCCCAGGTTCTGCGCGACCCAGACGGTGTCGAGGCCGGTGGAATAGAACTTCCCGACCGCGGTGGTCACCAGGGCGGCCGGGCCCTGGCTCGCCTCGACCTCGTCCAGCAGCGCCTCGGTCTCGTCGAGCCATCGCGGATTGAACGCGTTCTCCTCGTCCCGTTCACCCTCGGTTCCGAAGTAGAGGACGAACACGTCTCCCGAGCGCTCCATGTAAGGCATGGCGAGACGATAGCCCCCGATCGAGGACTCCGCCGGACGTCAGACCGTGCTCCGCACCGGCAGCGCCTGTGCAGGCATCGAAACCCGCATGACACCGACCGCCGTTATGGCCGCACTCGCAGCCGCCGCGAGCCCCGCGGTCGCCGCAGGGCCCAGCGGCGCCTGCAGTGCTCCCGCGATCATGAAACCGACCGGCATGCACACATTGGCGAGGGTCGCCCCCAGCGCGGCGACGCGTCCGAGCATCGCTTCGGGCACTTGAGTCGCCACGAGGACATCCGCCCAGACGCTGCCCAACCGAATCGAGGCGCCGACGAGGAGCGCCACCACGGCCATGACGGCAAACGGCGGATAGAGGCTCAGCGCCACAAGGCCGACGCAGATCGACCCCTGCGCCAGCAACGCCGACTGCGCTGCGCGAGAGGGAATCCGCTTCCCCAGCAGACTCGTGCCGACGATGCCACCGAGCGCGAACAGGGCCATGAGGTAACCCTGGGCGCCCGCGAACCATCGCTCGCCCGAGCCCGCGTTGACGATCAGGAGCCAGGCCGGGACCGGGAGTGCTGTCTGTGCCGCCGACACAAGGATCACGGTCCGCAGCCACTGGCTGTCCCTGATGAATCGGAAACCCTCGCGCGTGTCCTGGACAAACCCCGCGGGCGGGTCGCTTCGCATCGGACTCGGAGCGACCGCACACGCGGCAGTGGCCCCCACCGCAACGGCCGCGACGAGCAGGAAGGTCGACACCGTCGGGCCGGTGGCCGAGATGAGCACCGCCGCCGCCGCGGGCGAAACCACCTGCACGGTGAGGCTCAGCGAATGCCAGGTCGCCAGCTGGCGGGCCCGATCGTCACGTGGCACCGAAAGATAGACCGCGGTCGCCGCGGCCGGCTGCGACAACCCACTACACACGCCCAACGCGATCATCACGGGCAGAATGTGAAGTCCGCCCGCAAGCGCGGGAAGTACGGCAATCAGCGCGCAACGACCGGCATAGGTCGAAAGAATGATCGCCCGTTTGTCGAGCCTGTCCGCCAACGTGCCGGCAATGATCCCCGCGCCGAGAATCCCGACGCATCGAGCGCCGAACGCCAGCGCAAGCAGCGCCGCATCTCCCCCGGCCGAAATGACCAGCCCGGCCACTATCACCACGATGGCGGAATCCGCGACAGGACCGGCGAGAAGGAAGGCGAACCCCATTCTGGACCGGAGCTTTCCCCGCATCACGTGCCTACAGGGACGTAGAACCTCATCGAGAAGCCCTCGGGGGTGAGAGTCCTGCGCTCGTTCACTTTCAGTTCGGCACCCGACAGCTGAATTCGCATCGCGGAGTTCCGTACGATCTCACCCAACACGGTCGACAGCTCCCGCTCCGCGAACTTCGCGCCAACGCACCATCGCGGACCGCCTCCGAACGGGATGAACTCGCCGCGCTCCGGCGCGGCGTCGATCCACCGCTCGGGCCTGAAGTCGCCACCGGTCGGCGCGAAGGTGGGCGATACCCGATGGGTGACCCAGGTGGACACCATCACCACGCTGCCCGCCTTCATCTCCCAATCCCCGAAAGGGATGTCCTCGGCCGCGTCACGGCCCAGCATCCACGACGGAGGCCACAGGCGGAGCGTCTCCGACACCACGCGCGCGAGCGCGTCGGCGCCATCCTCACCCCGCAACTGCTCCTGGACAGCGCCGCGCCCACCGAGCTCGACCATCCCCCACAGGATGGCGGACGCCGGAACGCCATGCGCAGCCAGGAGAGTCGAAATAATCATCTGTACAACGTCTTTGGAGGGCAGATCGGCGCGGAGCAGGTCGTCACACAGCCCGTCCGAGCCCGGCGCCTGCGCCAGCTTCGCCACAGCCGATTCGAGATTGCGCAACGCCCTGCGGACTCGCAGATCGGAGGGCCGCCAGCGCAACCATCTGGGGAGAACGAAGGGGCTCGCCGTGATGGGGAAGAGTGAATCGAGAAGTTCTTGTGCGAGAGAAGGGATCTCGGCAGAATCTCGAGTTCCGAAGCAGTACCGGCTGATGGACGCGGACGTGAGGACCTGCAGGGCGTCGATCAGTTCTCGATCGCCGACCGCCCGCCCCAACCAACTCCGAACGAGCGCGTTCGTGTCGCGTGCGAGTTCGACCTGGTGGTCTTCGAGACGCTCGCGCGATGCCAATGCCGCGGAGGCCGCCTTACGCGATTTCATCCACCGCTGCACCGATTCGGATCCGAGGTCTCCCGATACCTTGTTCCTGAGGAAATTCTGTGTCGACAAGAACTTGCGATTCGACCCGACGAGTACGTCGTGTACCTCGCGGTGACCCGACACGAGGAAGGTTCCCGGCCAGAGTTCGACTATCGGACCGAGTGCCGCGGCGTCGAGCAGAAAGGCCAGCCGCCCGCGATCGTACGTTTCCGCCAGTGCGGCCCGCGATGTACCGAGGATTGGTGGCCGTGCCATTTACGTCTCCTTGTGAAAGTGCGGGCGGCCAAAACGAATTCGACCGCCCGCACTGTTAATCATTGTCAGGACCATTCGTACATGCCCGGCGCTTTTCGCGGCACAAAGCCGACCAGCGCGGCGACGGTGAACTTGATTCGACGCATTTCCTGTCCCTCCTTTCCGGTCTCGATGTGACATGAATAAGATTGGGCCATCGACTCGGGGACCAGAAGGCACCCAAGGTGTCGGATCCACCCACCCATCACCGGGCCGGTCGCGCCGGTGCCGTCGAAGGTGGGTGGCGGCATCACTCGGACCGGGGACCCACCGCCCGGGCAGCGGCGAGTTCGGCCTCCCGGGAGGTTCGAGCGACGAGCTACCCGAGAACGATCATCGATTCACTGCGAGTCCTGAAGGCAGAGAACGAAATCCGCGCACGACGACGAGCCCACGCGGCATCGACGTCCGGGCGGGTGAGGGTCGGGGAAAGCGGCGGGGGTGCGACCGAGTGGTCGCCGAGCGGAGGGCGAACTACGGCGCCCTGTGCCCGAAGGTCAACGCCACGTCCCACGGCGCGACGCTCCACGACTCGACGGCGGTCACCGCGAAGATCCCCGCGGCCTCGACGGTGTCCTCCGACGCGGGCGAGGACACCGACGTTCCTGGCCTGCCGTCGTCGGGCACCTCCGGCCAGACCCCGGTGTCCCGCGGCACCGGCGCCGTCTCGATCACCGCCACCCGCTCCCCCGCGTCGTCGATGACCCCGAAGAAGCAGTACGGCTCGGACGGCGCATCCCAGCCGCCGAGCTCCACCACCCAGTACTCGCCACGCTCGACGGCGGACGCTGCGGCGGCGGCCAGGAAGTGATCGAGGTCGGTCCAGGGATTGCGCTCGGGGCGGACGGGGTCGCCCAGCCGGAACGCCCGGGTCTGGGCGTCCTCCGCCGATCCTGGGAACCGCCCCTGCACCAGGAGGGTGCCCGCCTCGGCGTCGAGGAGCACCGTCTCACGGAAACGGTCGTCCGGCACGGAGGTACGGGCGATCAACCCGCGTCCCAGCAGGTCGCTGAGCCCGTCCGGGTCGTCGACGCTCCACAGCCTGGTCCCGTCCTCGGTCCACGTGCGCAGCAGCCCGCCCGAGACGGGGCTGAGCATCGCGGTGGCCAGGCTCGCCCCGACCTCGGGGCCTGCGGGCACGTCGTTCGTCATCGGCCCAGTGTCCCAGCGCGCCGCGTCGCCTCCTGCCCCGCGTGTCCCCTCGCACGGAGCTAATCCTGCGAACCCGTTGTTGCCAACCCCCGACACCCCTCGTAACCTGGAGAAATGGCGAAGACCTATGTCGGCGCGCGACTGCGTCAGCTACGCACCGAGCGAGCCATGAGCCAGGCCGCCCTGGCCCAGACGCTGGAGATCTCGGCGAGCTACCTCAACCAGATCGAGCACGACGTGCGGCCGCTCACCGTCCCCGTGCTGCTGCGGATCACCGAGGTCTTCGGGGTGGACACCACCTTCTTCTCCTCGCAGGACGACACCCGGCTGATCGCGGAGCTGCGGGAGGTCGCGCTCGACCAGGAGATGGGCATCGACTCCGATGCCCAGGAGATCGCGGAGATGGTGTCCGCGCACCCGAGCCTGGCCAAGGCCATCGTGAACATGCACCGCCGCTACCGCAACACCACGGCGCAGCTGGCCGCGGCGACCGAGGACCGGTACAGCGACGGCAGCGGTAGCGGCGCGATCACGATGCCGCACGAGGAGGTGCGGGACTACTTCTATCAACGGCAGAACTACCTGCACGAGCTGGACACCGCCGCCGAGGAGCTCACCTCACGGATGCGTTTCCATCGCGGGGACGTCGCGGGCGAGATCGCCCGGCGGCTCGAGAACGTGCACGACGTGCAGATCGTGCAGCGCATCGACCTCGGCGAGGGCGTACTGCACCGCTACGACCCCGAGTCCCGCGTGCTGGAGATCTCCCCACACCTGTCCGGCGGGCAGAAGGTGTTCAAGTTCGCCGCCGAGCTGGCCTACCTCGAGTGCGGGGATCTGCTGAACAAGATGGTCGACGAGGGGAACTTCACCTCGGAATCGTCCCGGTCGCTCGCCATCCTCGGGTTGGCCAACTACTTCGCCGCGGCAACCGTCCTGCCGTACACCCAGTTCCACGACATCGCCGAGGAATTCCGCTACGACATCGAGCGGCTGTCCGCCTTCTTCTCCCAGAGCTACGAGACCATCTGCCATCGGCTCTCCACCCTGCAGCGCCCGAAGCTCCGCGGCGTGCCGTTCTCCTTCGTCCGGGTCGACCGGGCGGGCAACATGTCGAAGCGGCAGTCCGCCACCGGCTTCCACTTCTCCTCCAGCGGCGGCACCTGCCCGCTGTGGAACGTGTACGAGACGTTCGGGTACCCCGGCAAGATCATGACGCAGATCGCGCAGATGCCGGACGGCCGCAGCTACCTGTGGGTGGCCCGGACCGTCGAGCGCCGGGCGGCCAGGTACGGCCAGCCGGGCAAGACCTTTGCCATCGGCCTCGGCTGCGAGCTCCGGCACGCGCACCGCACCGTCTACGCCGATGGCCTCGACCTGGACAACCAGGCGGCCGCAACCCCGATCGGCGCCGGCTGCCGGGTGTGCGAGCGGATGAACTGCCCGCAGCGCGCCTTCCCGCCGCTCGGCAAGGAACTCGACATCAACGAGCACCGCAGCTCGGTGTCGCCGTACCTCATCCGCTGACCCTCCACCCTCACCGCCGCCGCCCGCCGAGTGATGCTCCTATGAGTTGTCAACCCGTTCTGTGGAGGTGAGGACCCGATAGATTTCCCGGGCGACGGCTCGTTTGAGGCAGCGGATGATCTCGCGTTTGGTTTTGCCTTCGGCGAGGCGACGGTCTCGGTAGGCCTTGGTCCGGGGGTCGTTCTGGAGCCTGCTGAGCACGATGGTGTGCAGGGCTCGGTTGGCCTGCCGGTCGCCGCCGCGGTTGAGACGGTGCCGGCAGGTCTTGCCTGAGGACGCCTGGATTGGGGCAACTCCGCATGTGCTGGCCAGCGCCGCTTCTGAGGTGATCCGTTCACGGTTGTCGCCGACGGTGATCAGTAGCTGGGCGGCGGTGTCGGGGCCGACGCCGGACAGTTCGAGCAGTTCGGGTGCGGCACGGCGGGTGAGGTGGCTGAGGTCTCGGTCGAGTTCGGTGATCTCGGCGGTCAGGTGTGCGATGCGTCGGGCGATCGAGCGCAGCGAGGTCTTGGCTGCGGCGTTCAGTCCGCCCGTGATCACGGACTCGGGGCGAAAAGCGACACAGGTACCGATCAGTTTGCCGCGGGTCAGACCGCGCAGCTGTTCGCGGAGCTGTTCCGGTGCGGTGACGATGATTGATTTGAGGGTGGTGATCGCCTCGGCGCGGTCCTTGACTGCGGAGCGGCGGGCCTTGTGCAGCAGCCGAATTGCCTCGACGTCTCCGCCGCGGCTCTTGGGTACGGTCGCCGCGCGTCCGGTCAGGGCGGCGGTGGCAGCGGCGTAGGCGTCGACCGGGTCGGACTTGCCATGGGAGCGGCGGGCTCGGCGGTCGGGGCGGTCGACCTCGAGGACGGTCAGGCCGGCCGCTTGCAGTGATGTGGTCAGGGCAGCGCCGTAGGTGCCGGTGCCTTCGACTCCGACCGCGGTCACCACACCGCAGTCGGCGATCCAGTCGATCAGGTGTCGGTAGCCGGCCGGGTCTGCGGGGAACTCGCGGTCGGCGAGCTGGCGGCCGAGGTGGTCGACGATCGCGGCGTGGTGGGTGTCCTTGTGGGTGTCGACCCCGGCGCAGACCGTGAGGCTGACATCTGGGACGGTTTCGGTCATGCTGGGCACTGGTCGTCCTTGTCGTTGGAGGGCCAACGCGCCGACCGGGTCGGGTGGACAGCACAGTGACGGGACTTGAGTGCTAGTCAGGCTCCTATCAGGTCACACCCGTCCGGGCGGCCGCGTGCTGACGCGACCGCCGAGCGGGGCGACACATCACTCGAAGGACAACCCCTCACCGGGACGTCCTGCAACTGCGAGTCAACCCCGCCCGACGGACTCAACGAGTATCACTGTGCAGTTGGCGACGCGGCACTCGGCCGATGCCCCCGAAACCGCACACTCGGCGACGGCCCGAGCCGGCGAAACCGCTGCTCGGACAGACCTGTTCACCTGCCGGTAACCCGGGACACAAACAAGTCACGCAGTGACATTCAGGCGCAACAACGCGCCCATATCGTCTGCGCTCACACGAATACAGCCCTGTATACGCACCGCGGATACAGGGCGTGTTCGGTGTGCGGCGCGCGCTGTCCTGGCGGCCGCCTCCCCGACGAAGGAAAGGCTGTACATGTCCGTTTCTCGTAGGACCACGATCTCCAAGCGCGCCCTCGTTGCCCCTGCCGCCCTTGCCGCGGTGGGCCTGGTGCTCAGCGCGTGCGGCAGCAAGGCAGGCGACGACACCGCCGCATCCGGCACCGCCGAATCCTGTGTGAACACCTCCGGCGACACCATCAAGGTGGGCTCGCTGAACTCGCTGTCCGGCACCATGGCGATCTCGGAGGTCACCGTCCGCGACTCCATCGCGCTCGCCGTCGAGGAGATCAACAACTCCGGTGGCGTGCTGGGCAAGAAGATCGAGATCGTCGCCGAAGACGGCGCCTCCGAGCCGACGGTCTTCGCGGAAAAGGCCGAGAAGCTGATCAGCAGCGACTGTGTCGCAGCGGTTTTCGGTGGCTGGACCTCCTCGAGCCGCAAGGCCATGCTGCCGGTGTTCGAGGACAAGAACTCGCTGCTCTACTACCCCGTCCAGTACGAGGGCCTCGAGGACTCGAAGAACATCTTCTACACCGGGGCCACCACCAACCAGCAGATCATCCCGGCACTGGACTACCTGAAGGAAAAGGGCGTGAAGTCGCTCTACCTGGTCGGTAGCGACTACGTGTTCCCGCAGACCGCGAACCGCGAGATCAAGGCCTACGCCGCCGCCAACGGCATCGAGATCAAGGGCGAGGACTACACGCCGCTCGGCTCCACCGACTTCTCCACCATCGTCAACAAGGTCCGGTCCGCGGACGCCGACGCCGTGTTCAACACGCTCAACGGCGACTCCAACGTCGCCTTCTTCCGCGAGTACACCAACGCAGGCCTCAAGGCCGCCGAGATGCCCGTGGTCTCGGTCTCCATCGCCGAGGAAGAGGTGGCGGGCATCGGTGCGCAGAACATCGCGGGCCAGCTCACCGCCTGGAACTACTACCAGACCATCGACACCCCGGAGAACAAGAAGTTCGTCGACGCCTACAAGGCCAAGTACGGCGCCACCAAGCCCACCTCGGACCCGATGGAGGCCGCCTACACCTCCGTCTACCTGTGGAAGAACACCGCGGAGAAGGCCAACTCCTTCGCCGTCGAGGACATCCAGAACGCCGCTGACGGAGTCACTTTCAACGCGCCCGAGGGCCTCGTGACAATCGACGGCGACAACCACCACATCACCAAGACCGCCCGGATCGGGGAGATCCGGCCCGACGGCCTCATCTACACCGTCTGGGACTCCGGCAGCCCGATCGAGCCCGACCCGTACCTGACCAGCTACTCGTGGGCCGAGAGCCTGGCCAGCAAGTAACCGACCCGAGTAGCCGACGACAGAGAGTAGAGAGGACGGGCATTCGACATGGATGTCGTGATCGGACAGTTGTTCACCGGCCTGAGTATCGGGTCGATCCTGCTGCTGGCGGCGCTGGGGCTGTCGCTGACCTTTGGCCAGATGGGCGTCATCAACATGGCCCACGGTGAATTCATCATGGCCGGGTCGTACACCGCATACGTTGTGCAACAAGTGTTCTCGACGGCAGGGGCGTCCCTGCTGATCTCTCTGCTCGTCGGCTTCTTCGTCGGAGGGGCGATGGGAGTGCTGCTCGAGGTGACCCTCGTGCAGCGGATGTACCACCGCCCGCTCGACACCCTGCTGGTGACGTTCGGCGTTGGCCTGATCCTGCAGCAACTCGCCCGCGACATCTTCGGGGCGCCCGCCGTCAACGTGGTCGCCCCGGCGTGGCTGTCCGGCGGCGTCGACATCCTCGGCGCCGTCGTCCCGAAGACCCGGATCTTCATTCTGGTGCTCGCCATCGTCTGCGTCGCGGTACTGTCCGTCGCGCTCAAGACCACCCCGATGGGACGTCGGATCCGGGCCGTCGTGCAGAACCGCGACCTCGCCGAGACCAGCGGAATCTCCAGCCGCAGAACCGATATCACCACCTTCTTCATCGGCTCGGGCCTCGCGGGTGTCGCCGGTGTGGCGTTGACCCTGATCGGCTCGACCAGCTCCACGGTCGGCCAGTCCTACCTCATCGACGCCTTCCTGGTGGTGGTGGTCGGCGGTCTCGGACAGATCAAGGGCGCGGTGATCGCGGCATTCGCCCTCGGCATCCTCAACTCCTACATCGAGTACTCGACGACCGCCTCGATCGCGAAGGTCATCCTGTTCGTGATCATCGTCGTCTTCCTCCAGGTGCGCCCGCAGGGCCTGTTCGCCGTGAAGACAAGGAGTCTCGTTTAACGGTTCCCCAATCCAGGGGATTTCACGCTCAGACCGCACCCACAACCACCCCAAAGGAGGGTCGCACATGTCTCACGTCGTCAACACGAGTGTGGCCCCGTTCTGCCACAACCAGAATCACCCTGGCAGCGTTCCTGTCACGACTGTCGGTGAATCCGCAGTCGGCACACAGGAAGGTTCGTTGCTCGAGTCCGAGTCGCTGCTTGGCTCTCGCAAAGCAACTCGAACACGTCATGGTCGTGTACGCGGGCGCGATCATCACCACCTTCCTGCCGGCCCGCCTGGCACGATCGATCAGTTCCCGCTTCGCCGCACCAATCGCGGCATCAGCAGCCTTGCGAGCCATAACGGACTTCGCCAGAAACGACGGCTTGAAGTCCTCCACCGCAATCATCTGATGGTTATCGACTACCCGCTTGGCCCACACTCGCGAATCATGTTGGGTTTGACGCACGGCCTTCTTGCGCAGCTTCGCAGCCTCACGCTTGGCCCGCGCATACCCCTTGGACTGCACACTGCGCTTACCAACGTGGCGACGGGCCATCTTCTGCTGAGCTTTGCCAAGCTCGGCGGCGCACCGTCTTCGATGGCCGAGATAGGGCAGGTCGAATCCGGGGTCGGTGGTCGTGGCCGTGATGGATACGCCCCAGTCGATACCGATACCGCCGTCAGACTCGGGCGCGACTTCGGTGTCACGCCGGACGACAAACGATGCATACCAGTGCCCGAGGCTATCCCTCGATACACGGACACTCGACGGCACGGACGGCAACTCCCGCGACCACACCACTGGGATGCTGACACCCTTGGCCAAGATCAGGCGCCCATTCTTGACCGAGAATCCGCGCACCGTGTATTCCAAGGACGGTGCCGACTTCCTGCGGGCTTTGAACACCGGCCTGCCTCGGCCCTTCGCCATGAACGAATGGTCCAACGCCGCCGCATAAGTACGGAGCGTCTGCTGCTGCGCGACCTGGGACCCTCCTCGCAGCCATGCGTTTCGGGAGCGGGCTTCGGTCAGGAGCCTCCCGAGTTTCGCGAACGTGGGTCTGCACCCCGACTTCTGCTGGTGGACAGCCTCATTCCACAGATAGCGGGACCTATGCCATTCGGCTTCCAGAGCGGCTTCCGCTTGTGCGCCAGGGCGCAGGCGGTAGTTGTAGCGCACCACCTCATCCACGTCCCCACGATAACCCCGGCCACCGACAGTTCGCCGTGTCTTCCGTCGGCGCGGTCCATGTCGCTAAAGGACCTGAAGAACCATCGCTCTGAATCAAATCGCCCGTCGCCAGTGTGGGCGACGAACCCTTGGAGGCTCAACGTCATGCCAAGTCTCACCGAAATGGCCATCCGACCGCATCTCCCCACGGCTCAAGCCGACGGATCCTCGAGTGACGTCCGATGACCGCCGCTGAGAAGGTTCCCTGGTTCAGCGGAGGTATCCGCACCCTCGGCGGATTCGCCCTCGCTGCCCTGGTGCTGTTCGGCCTCGCACCGGCGGTGCTCAGCGACTTCCGGCTGAACCTGCTCGGCAAGTTCCTCTGCTTCGCCATCGTCGCCGTCGGGATCGGACTGGCGTGGGGTCGGGGCGGCATGCTCACCCTCGGCCAGGGCGTCTTCTTCGGGCTCGGCGCCTACATGATGGCCATGCACCTCAAGATCGCGGACGCCGAACTCAAGGGCAACGACGTGCCCGACTTCATGCAGATCGCGGGGATCAGCGAGCTGCCCGGCTACTGGACGCCGTTCACCTCGCCGCTGGTCACCGTGCTCGCCATCCTGGTGGTGCCCGCACTGGTCGCGTTCGTGCTCGGCCTCGGTGTGTTCAAGCGCCGGGTCAAGGGCGCCTACTTCGCCATCCTGTCGCAGGCGCTCGCGGCCGCCTTCGCGATCCTGCTGGTCGGCCAGCAATCGATCGGAGGAAGCAACGGGCTCAACAGGTTCCGCACCTTCTTCGGCTTCAACCTCAACGACCCCGCGAACAAGCGGATGCTGTTCTTCATCGCCGCCGGGGTGCTGCTCCTCGTGGTCGCGCTGACCCGGCAGCTGATGTACAGCCGCTACGGCGAACTGCTGGTCGCGGTCCGGGACCAGGAGGAGCGGGTCCGGTTCCTCGGCTACGACCCGGCGAACATCAAGGTCGTCGCGTACGTGGTCGCGGCCTTCTTCGCCGGCATCGCCGGTGCCCTGTTCGTCCCCATCGTCGGCATCATCTCCCCCGCCGACGTAGGCATCGTCCCCTCGATCGCGTTCCTCGTCGGCGTCGCGATCGGCGGCCGCGCCACCCTGCTCGGTCCGGTGCTCGGCGCCATCGGCGTCGCGTGGGCGCAGTCCACCCTGTCCGAGAACTTCCCGTCCGGCTGGATCTACGCCCAGGGTCTGCTGTTCGTCGTGGTCGTCGGCTTCTTCCCCGCGGGCGTCGCGGGGCTGATCGAGCTGATCCGGCGCCGCAGGCCGCGCGTCGACGCCCCCCGTGACGAGACCCCCGATGCCCTTCCCGAACTCGAGGTGGCCCGATGACCAACGCGAGCGCTCCAGCGTTCGGCGGCAACGCCGGAATGTCCAGCCAGTACCTCGAGGTCCGGGACCTGCGGGTGACGTTCGACGGGTTCACCGCCGTCGACGGGGTCGACCTGACCCTGATGCAGGGCGACCTGCGCTTCCTCATCGGCCCCAACGGCGCGGGCAAGACCACCCTGGTCGACGCGATCACCGGCCTGGTGCCCGCGACCGGCTCGGTCGCCAAGTCGGGGGTGGAGCTGATCGGCAAGAAGGTGCACAAGATCGCCCGGCTCGGTGTCGGCCGAACCTTCCAGACGGCAAGCGTTTTCGAGCAGCTCAGCGTCCTGCAGAACCTCGACATCGCGGCGGGCGCGGGTCGCTCCGCGCTGACCCTGCTCCGCCGCCGCGGCGCCGTCAGCCCACGGATCGAGGAGGCGCTCGAGATCACCGGCCTCGGCCACCTGCGCGACAAGCCGGCAGGCATTCTCGCGCACGGGCAGAAGCAGTGGCTCGAGATCGGCATGCTGCTGGTACAGAACGCCGACGTGCTGCTGCTCGACGAACCCGTCGCTGGCATGAGCCACGACGAACGTGAGGAGACCGGAAACCTGCTGCGGCGCATCGGCGGTGAGCGAACGGTCGTCGTCGTCGAGCACGACATGGACTTCATGCGCGCATTCGCCACCTCCGTCACCGTGCTGCACGCGGGCAAGGTCCTCGCCGAGGGCACCGTGGAGGAGGTCCAGGCCGACCCGAAGGTGCAGCAGGTCTACCTCGGCACCGCCTCCGCCGCCGAGCCCACCGCCACAAAGGAGACCGAGAATGCTTGAGCTGAGGGATGTTCGCGCCGGCTACGGTCGCACCGAGGTCATCCATGGCGTGACCGTCGAGGTGCCCGCCGACGGGGTGGCCGCGGTGATGGGTCACAACGGGGCGGGCAAGACCACCCTGCTCCGGGCCGCGGTCGGGTTGCTGAAGATCAACTCGGGCCAGGTGCTCTTCGACGGCGAAGACGTCAGCAAGCTGCGCCCCAGCGCCAGGGTGGCCCGCGGCCTGGCCTATGTACCGCAGGGACAGCAGTCCTTCGGGCAGCTCACCACGGCGGAGAACCTGCAGGTCGTGGCCGACGGTCGCAAGCGGGGACGGGCGCTGATCGACGAATCACTCGACCTGTTCCCCGCTCTCAAGGGCCTGCTCGCCCGGCGGGCCGGGCTGCTCTCCGGCGGCCAGCGGCAGCAGCTCGCGATCGCCCGCGCCCTGATCACCGAGCCGCGGATGCTCATCCTGGACGAGCCGACCGAGGGTATCCAGCCGTCCGTGGTCGCCGAGATCGAGAGCACCATCGTCGCGCTCACTGGCCGTGGCGGACTCGGCGTACTGCTGGTGGAGCAGCACATCGGCTTCGCACTGCAGGCGGCGCAGAGCTACTACGTGCTCGAATCCGGACGGATCACCTCGACCGGCGAAGGCGGCCGCGGCGTCCGTTCGCCCGGCGCGGAGTCCGCTGTCCGCGCGGCGATGGCCATCTGACCATGGCCGCGAGATCGCGGGCGCGTCAGGAACATTCACACCTCGGCGAGCAGGTGTACCGGGCGCTCCGCGATGACCTGGTCTGCGGGCGGTTCAGCCCGCTCGACCGGCTGGGCGAGGAGCGTCTCGCCGAGCTGTACGGCGTCTCCCGCACCCCGGTGCGGGAGGCGCTGGCCCGGTTGCTGTCGGAGGAGCTCGTCGCCCGCGAGGACGGCGGGCTCTTCCCCTACCGGCCGAGATTCGAGGATCTGCACGGCCTGTACGAGCTCCGGATGACCGTCGAGATGAGGGGTATCGACCGGGTCATCGAGGACCGCAGGCTCGAGCACGCTCAGGACATCCTGCACGCCGAGCTCGAGCGCTGGACCCGGATGCGGGCGGAGCCACCGGCTCCGGGCCCGGACTTCATCGCGAGCGACGAGGCCTTCCACGCCGCACTGCTGCGAGCCTCGGGCAACCCGGCACTGACCGAGGCGCTCGACTCGGTGCACAGCAAGCTGCGCCCGGTGCGCCGGCTGGACCCGTGGACGCAGGAACGTGTGCGCGCCACCATCGACTCGCACCTGAAGATCGTCCGCGGCCTGCTCGCCGGGGACCTGGGGCCCGCGGCCGGGGAACTGCACCTGCACCTGCTCAGGTCGAGGGACCTGGTCGTCGAGCGCACCGGCCAGGCGGTGGCCAGCTCCGCGATGGCCCGTGCGATCCGCGAGTAGCCGTCCGCACCGCGAATGTGCGCCGCTCCCGGGGACGTCCGGTGTAGCGTTTTTTCCTACCGTTGAGTAAGGACAAGAGGGTGTGGAAACGCGATGGCAAGAAGTCTCGAGGAGGGGCTGGCTGGGCGCCGCGTCCTGATCACCGGCGCGGCCAGGAGCATCGGGGCCGCCCTCGCCAAGCGGCTGCACGCGCACGGCGCGAAGGTCGGCCTGCTGGGGCTCGAGCGTGAACTGCTCGAGCAGGTGGCCACGGCGTGCGGGAACGCCCCCTGGCGCTACTGCGACGTGCGCGACCACACCCAGGTAGACACGGCCGTCGCCGGGATCGTCGACGAACTGGGCGGGCTCGACGTGGTGATCGCCAACGCGGGCGTCGGGGCGCAGCTGCCGATGCTCGGCGGCGACCCGGCCGTCATGCAGCGCATCGTCGACGTCAACCTGATGGGCACCTACTACACCCTGCGCGCGGCGGGCGAGCACATCGGACACCGCGACGGCTACGCGCTGATCATCACCTCCGGAGCCGTGGGGGCGCAGCTCCCCCTACTCGGGGCGTACAGCGCGACGGCAGCCGCGGCGGAGGCGCTCGGCAACACGCTGCGGGTGGAGATGCGCCACCTCGGCACCCGCGTCGGCGTCGGGTACCTGGGCGAGATCGACACCGACATGATCTCGATCGGCTTCGACACGGCCGCCGCGGACAAGATCAAGTGGTCGGGCATGTTCACCGCGATGTCCCCGCTCGAGGTCGCGATCACCGCCTTCGAGAAGGGAATCGCGCGACGCCGCAAGCGGATCTACGCGCCGGGCTGGGTCGGCGGGCTGCTGCATTGCCGGATGGCGGCGCAGCGGATCGTCGAGCTCCGGCCGCAGCCGCAGATGGCGCAGGCGCTGGCCATCGCGCGAACCGAGCACACCAGGTACACCACCGTGCAACCCGAGCTGCCGCGCCGTCTCTCGGACAGCGCCCGATGAGCGCGCGGATCACCCCCGGCCGGCTGCGCCAGCTCGGGCCGATCAACTGGGTGGTGTGGCGGGTGCTGTCGACGGTCTCGGGCACCCCTGACGCGCACCTGTTCAGCACGCTCGGCCGCACCAAGGGCACCTTCCGCGGCTGGCTGCACTTCGGCGCGGGACTGATGCCGGGCGGCCGGATCTCCCGGCACGACACCGAGTTGATCATCCTGCGCGTCGCGCACCTGCGCGGCTGCGACTACGAGATGGACCACCACATCCGGCTGGGTAGGCGAGCCGGGGTGACCCCCGAGCTGCTCGACCGGGTGCTGGCCGGGCCGGAGGCACCAGGCTGGAGCGATCGGCACCGGGCGATGCTGGCGGCGGTCGACACGCTGGTCGCCACGAAGGACCTCGACGACGCGCACTGGTCGGCGCTGGCCGCGCATCTCGACGAGCGCCGGATGATCGAATTCCTGCTGCTGGTCGGCCAGTACGACATGCTCGCCACCACGATCGGCACGCTGCGCCTGGACCGGGACGCCTTCCGCCGCTAGCCCCGGCCGTGTTCACACCCGCACGCCCACGGCAAGCCGGGACGGCCCGATGTGATGATGGCAACCCGACCAGCCGTTTTCATTGACCGTCGGTCGCGCCCGTCGGTAGCGTCCGGCCTCTTGGGCCGTGACGCGAGTCCGTGCCTCCTGACGGCGGGAATTCAGCATGTCCACTGGCACACGGGACCTCGACGACGACGTCGCGGGCTCCGCGATCAGCGAGAACCCGAACCACGAGCGGCGCTGGCTGGTGCTGTGCATCGTCGCGCTCGCGCAGCTCACCGTGGTCCTCGACGGCACCATCGTCTCGATCGCGCTGCCCGACGCCCAGATCGAGCTGGGCATCAGCGACTCCGACCGCCAGTGGGTGGTCACGGCGTACGCGCTCGCGTTCGGCGCGCTGCTGTTGCTCGGCGGACGCGTCGCCGACTACTGGGGGCGTAAGCGTTCGTTCATGGTCGGCATGGCCGGGTTCGCCGCCGCCTCCGCGATCGGCGGCTTCGCCCAGAACGGCATGCAGCTGTTCACCGCCCGCGCTCTGCAGGGCGTGTTCGCGGCGCTGCTCGCCCCGGCCGCGCTTGCCATCCTCACCACTACCTTCATCGGTGAGAAGGAGCGCGCCAAGGCCTTCGCCGTGTTCGGCGCGATCTCCGGCGGCGGCGCCGCCATCGGCCTGCTGCTCGGCGGCTTCCTCACCCAGTACGTCGACTGGCGCTGGTGCCTGCTGGTGAACATCCCGGTCGCGGTCTTCGCGATCGCCGTCACCGCACCGATCGTCAGGGAGACCAAGGCGCACGGCGACACCAGCTACGACATCCCCGGCACCGTGCTCATCGCGATCGGCCTCGGCTCCCTCGTCTACGGCTTCACCCAGGCGGAGAAGCACGGCTGGGCGTCGACCCAGACCGTCGGCTTCATCGGCCTCGGACTGGTCGCGCTGGCGCTGTTCGTCCTGGTCGAGAAGCGCTCGAAGAACCCGCTGCTGCCGCTGTCGGTGCCGTGGCATCGCGACCGCGGCGCCTCGTTCATCGGCTCGATGCTGGTGGGCTCCGCGCTGCTCGGCGGCACCCTGTACCTGACCTTCTACCTGCAGATCGTGCTCGGCTTCAGCCCGGTGGCCGCCGGATTCGGCTCACTGCCGATGGCGATCTTCATCGTGATGGCGGCGGGCATCTCGGCCCAGCTGAGCACCAAGATCGGGCCGAAGCCGCTGATGATCGTCGGGCCGCTGGTCGCCGCGTTCGGGCTGGCGCTGCTGACTCAGATCGGCGTGGACAGCTCGTACTGGACGCACGTGCTCCCCGGCCTTGCCACGTTCGGGTTCGGCCTCGGTCTGCTGATGGTGCCGATGCAGAACCTGTCGCTGATCGGCGTCAAGGATCACGACGCGGGCGCGGCGAGCGCGCTGGCCAACGCCACCATCCAGATCGGCGGGGCACTGGGCACCGCGCTCTTCACCACGATCTACGTCTCCGCGAAGTCGGCGTGGGGCTCGGCCAACGCCGCCCCGACCCCGCCCGCGGGCGTCCCGGCGAGCGCGATCCCGGCGGACCTGGCCACTGCCGTACCGCCGACCGCGGAGGAACTGGCCGCGCTGCCCGCCCCGGTGCAGGAGTTCATCGGCTCGTTCAAGGAGTACGCGTTCACCGCCGAGGTCTCCGGCTACGCGCACGTCTTCGGCTGGGCCGCGGCGCTGATCGCCGTGATCACCCCGCTGGTGGTCGTCCTGGTCCGCGCGAAGAAGGGCGATCTACCCGACGAGGCCCCGGTCGGGATGCACTAGGCGGCTACGCCACCCGTGCGCGGTTGACGAGTGCAGGGACTCGTCAACCG